>NZ_KV791994.1:0-20126 GCF_001808035.1 Proteus sp. HMSC14B05
TGCGGTTTTGAACGTTCAAATTTTTCTTTAGACACGACTATATTCCTTAATATCGCTCCCTCTCACAGAGGGAGCGTAAACTAAATTGAACTCGAAAGGATCTTATTTCGCTTTACGAGCTTCGATAATAGCCTGAGCGACGTTGCTAGGCGCTTCGTTGTACTTCAAGAACTCCATTGAGTATGAAGCACGACCCTGAGTTTGTGAACGCAGGTCAGTTGCATAACCGAACATTTCAGCCAGTGGTACTTGTGCACGAATGATCTTACCAGTAGGTAGATCGTCCATACCTTCAACCATACCACGACGACGGTTTAAGTCACCGATAACGTCGCCCATGTAATCTTCTGGCGTTTCAATCTCAACTTTCATGATTGGCTCTAACAGAATCGGTTTTGCTTTCATGAAACCTTCTTTAAAGGCCATAGATGCAGCAATTTTAAACGCGATCTCTGAGGAGTCAACATCATGGTAAGAACCGAAGTGCAGACGAGCTTTGATATCAACAACAGGGTAACCGGCTAAAGGACCTGATTTCAGCTGTTCTTGGATACCTTTGTCAACAGCTGGGATGAATTCTTTAGGAATTACACCACCAACGATATCGTTGACAAACACATAGTTCTCTTCACCACCTGATGGTAATGGGCTAAGGTCAATAACAACATGACCATACTGACCACGACCACCAGATTGTTTAGCGTGTTTACCTTCAACGTCAGTAATTTCTTCGCGAATTGTTTCACGGTAAGCAACTTGTGGTTTACCTACGTTCGCTTCAACTTTAAACTCACGACGCATACGGTCAACTAACACGTCTAAGTGTAGCTCACCCATACCTGCGATGATAGTCTGTCCAGACTCTTCATCACTAGATACACGGAAAGATGGATCTTCTTGAGCCAGACGGTTCAGAGCGATACCCATTTTTTCTTGGTCAGCTTTAGTCTTAGGTTCGATAGCAACAGAGATTACTGGCTCTGGGAATTCCATACGTTCTAAGATGATTGGTGCATCAATTGCACACAGTGTATCACCTGTAGTAACGTCTTTCAGACCGATAGCAGCAGCGATGTCACCTGCACGAACTTCTTTAATTTCTTCACGTTTGTTAGCATGCATCTGAACGATACGGCCAAAACGTTCTTTTTTGTCTTTAACTGGGTTCAGAACTGTGTCACCAGAGTTTACAACACCGGAATAAACACGGAAGAACGTTAAGTTACCAACAAATGGGTCAGTTGCGATTTTAAATGCCAGTGCAGAGAATGGCTCTTCATCGCTTGAATGACGTTCTGCTGGAGTATCTTTACCATCTGGTAAAATACCTTTAATTGCAGGTACATCTGTTGGTGCTGGCAGATATTCAATAACTGCATCCAGCATCGCCTGAACACCTTTGTTCTTAAATGCAGAACCACAGGTAACCAGGATAATTTCGTTATCTAGAACGCGTTTACGCAGCGCAGATTTAATTTCTGCTTCTGACAGTTCTTCACCGCCCAGATATTTGTCCATCAGATCTTCTGATGCTTCAGCTGCAGATTCGATCAGGTTGTTGTGCCACTCTTCTGCTAGATCTTGTAAATCAGCAGGAATGTCTTCGTATTCGAAGGTGACGCCTTGATCTTCTTCATTCCAGCGAATCGCTTTCATTTTGATCAGGTCAACAACACCAGTGAAATCTTCTTCAGCGCCTACTGGGATTTGCAGTGGAACTGGGTTTGCAGCTAAACGTGTTTTGATTTGTTCAACTACACGTAAGAAGTTTGCACCCATACGGTCCATTTTGTTAACGAACGCGATACGTGGTACATGATATTTGTTAGCCTGGCGCCATACTGTTTCTGACTGAGGCTGAACACCACCAACTGCACAGTAAACCATAACCGCGCCATCAAGAACACGCATAGAACGTTCTACTTCGATAGTGAAGTCAACGTGTCCCGGGGTGTCGATGATGTTTACACGGTGAGGCTCAAACTGTTTAGCCATACCAGACCAGAATGCAGTAGTTGCAGCGGATGTGATAGTGATACCACGTTCCTGCTCTTGCTCCATCCAGTCCATTGTTGCTGAACCTTCGTGAGTTTCACCAATTTTATGGTTTACACCGGTATAAAACAGAATACGTTCACTTGTAGTGGTTTTACCGGCGTCGATGTGCGCACTAATACCGATATTACGATAGCGTGCTATGGGGGTTTGACGAGCCATTTTTTCCTCTCTCGTGGGCGTTCAATTCAGGTAAAGGACAGCATAGCTGTCCTGAAAAGAGTTGCGACTACTTCGCGGATTACCAGCGGTAGTGTGCGAACGCCTTGTTTGCATCTGCCATACGGTGAACGTCTTCACGTTTCTTAACAGCAGCGCCTTTGTTTTCAGCCGCATCAGATAATTCATTTGCCAGGCGAAGAGCCATGGATTTATCACCGCGTTTACGAGCAGCTTCAACAATCCAACGCATTGCTAATGCATTACGACGAACTGGGCGTACTTCAACTGGAACTTGGTAAGTTGAACCACCAACACGGCGGGATTTAACTTCCACAGTAGGACGTACGTTATCTAATGCGATTTCGAACGCTTCCAGTTCAGTTTTGCCTGAACGCTGAGCCAGGGTCTCTAGCGCATTATAAACAATAGATTCTGCAGTAGATTTTTTACCGTCTACCATCAGAATGTTAACAAATTTGGCCAGTAGTTCTGATCCGAACTTAGGATCTGGCAGAATTTTACGTTGACCAATTACACGACGACGTGGCATGGAAATACTCCGTTTAAAATTCAGGGTTGTCCAAAACTCGATGAGTTTATTTTGACATTAATTGTGAAAAAATGTTTGGCCTTACTTAACGGAGAACCATTAAGCCTTTGGCTTCTTCACACCGTACTTAGAGCGACCTTGTTTACGGTCTTTAACACCGGAACAGTCCAGCGCGCCGCGAACAGTGTGGTAACGCACACCTGGTAAGTCTTTAACACGACCACCACGGATAAGGATTACGGAGTGCTCCTGCAAGTTGTGGCCTTCACCACCGATGTAGGAAGAAACTTCGAAACCGTTAGTCAAACGAACACGGCATACTTTACGCAGTGCTGAGTTTGGTTTTTTAGGAGTGGTAGTATATACACGAGTACATACGCCACGTTTTTGCGGGCAAGCTTCCAGAGCTGGAACGTTGCTTTTAACAACTTTCGAGCTACGAGATTTGCGCACCAGCTGATTAATAGTTGCCATTTAAAAAAAGCTCCTGGTTTTTGCTTCGTAAACACGGATTTGAACTCTGTCTTGTCGACAAGACAAAACATGAGGACGCAGAATTTTATTGCTGACGAGCTCATGTGTCAAGAATTATACAGCAATTCTACGCGCCCCAGTGAATTTGTTGGGGGTGTTTTACCGTTAAATCGACAAAATCACCATAATTGATAAGTTTAATCTGATGAGAAACCTGATCTTTTAGGCCTCGCGCGAGAACATCATCAATTAATGCATAAACAGAAATTTGCTGAGCCAGACAATAAATTAATAAAGGATTATCTTCAAGAACGGCTAGTACACCATCTTGGATTAATAAAACTTCATCATGTTTTGTCAATAAAGACAAAAATGCGTCCAAATCACTTTGGTAAATAGAGACGGAGTAAGTATACAACATAACCGTTCATCCTTCTTGACTAACTCATCATTAAAAACGTAATACCACGTCATAGTGACTCAGTTTCTGAGCAATCTCTTGAGCTGTTATAACCTTGGCGTCAAGAATAAACATTGTTTGTGACGATAAACCACGATGAGCTAGATCTTCTTGTGATATATAGACGTTTGTCACATCATACAAGGGGAGGACTTTAAATGTAGCTGCATGATGACGAGAAAGAACGCCTTCAGGCTGTTGATTTTCCAGTAATTGGAACACGCCATCAGAAAGAAAAAAAACACCTATATTTTCGGTTAAGGCGGAAGTTGCTAATAGCGCATCTAAACCTTCACGCCCAGCACTATTACCATGAGGTGCCTGAGTAAAGATAAACGCCACAGAATTCATTTTCTTCATTAAAACTGCACCACACGATCACAAGTTAACATCGCTTGAGCGAGGGCTCCTAAGCCACTTAGCTCAAACTTTGTTGCCATATTGCTGCTCAGTAACCCCTGCTCTTTAGCTTGTTGCTCATCAACAACACCACGCCGTAATGCTGCAGCAACACAAACCTGCAAAGGGATATTGTAGCGTGAAGCCAATGCTATCCAGGCTTTTGGCAAGTCAAATTCATCACTTGCGGGTGAGACCAATTGATTAGCATTGGACACACCTTCACGATAAAAAAATACTTGTGCGATGTGATGACCTTTTTCAAGTAACGCTTTAGCAAATAAATAAGCGCTAGAAGCTTGTTCCGTGCCATAATGTGGCCCAGTCACCAGCAAGCAATATGTCAGATTCATCGTATTACTCTACTCTCCATTTTTAAATTGGCGGATATAGAGATACACAGTATGTTTAGAAATATTCAGTCTATCAGCAACTTGATTTATCGCGTCTTTGATATCAAAGATCCCTTTCTCATAAAGATTTAACACCACTTGTTTATTTTTCGCATTATTAGCCACTTCACGATCGTTATTCACTTCTTCAATCGTAAATTCAAGTGTTTGTGCCACGAGATCATCGACAGAAGAAGCAAAATTCACATCAGAAGCCACTTCATGCGTTTCTTCAGGAATAAAGGTTTTAATAATCTCAGAGAATGGGACATCAAGGTTCATATTAATACATAATAAACCAATAACACGGCGCTCACGATTACGAATAGCGATCGTAATTGATTTCATCAAAGCGCCACTTTTTGCACGGGTAAAATAAGCTTTTGAAAAACTTGAATCTTCATCTGTAATATCATGCAACATTTGTAATGCTAAATCGGTAATAGGTGAACCAATCTTACGGCCTGTATGTTCCCCATTCGCAATTTTAACCGCTGAACATTTCAAATCTTCCAGAGAGTGCAATACGATTTCGCAGTGATGACCAATTAACATGGCTAAACCATCTACTGCAGCCTCATATGACTTTAAAATTTCGTGATCAGTTTGAGTAAAAGGTCGGCTATCTAATTTTTCAAACTCGTTGCTGTCACCATAGAATAACGGGCTAGACATTTGATTATATAATCCTTAAAGGCTTTAATTATGATAATGACTTGAGGTCTTATTATTTATAATGATTCATCTTCATGAATCAATTCAATATTAAAATTTAAATATAAAGTCCTGTACAATCTTGACGTTAAATCGTCAAGGGATCTACGTCAAGAGTCTTAGAATAAGAGCTTTGTCATAGGTCACAGCTTTGCTTTATTTTCTTTCTATTTTTACATTACTCACGCATTTCTCTTGATAAAATTACCCTATTTCGGGGATCAAGAAAAAGATCAATGAAGCTAAGCACACCAGTTATATTTAAATATTATGCTATTTTAAGAAGTTGTTAACCCTATTAATATGCTAATTATCTAAAAATTTTAACAAATATCATAAAATATCGATCCGCTGGTGAAACCGACTATATCTACATTTTCTCTCGCTTATTTTATGCAAAAGTTGCTAGAGAAACAGTTTACCTTTAGCACTGTTATGCACTTCTATAATTTATCTGGCTAGAATATATTCATTACTATATGTATGTAGAGAGATTATTACTATTGATTCTCCTATCAGAATGACATAACCGTTATCTCGATATTACTGCTGTTTCTACACACTTTTACAGGTTTACTTATGTTTTTAGGTCAATATTGGGCAAAGTTTGCCCCTACTACGCTTTTTGTTCTACTTTGGAGTAGTGGTGCTATTTTTTCTCGTTGGGGTTTAGATAATGGCAGTTCATTTGCCATTTTGACTTGGCGTTTTGTTATTGCATTACTGTTTCTTACCCTACTTTGTCTCCAACGTCGCCAATTTCTTCCCCCTAAAGGAAGCCGTTTAAAAACAGCATGGGTTGGATTGCTCATTATCGGTGGTTACTCTATTTGTTACTTGTTAGCGCTCGCTAACAGTATTACACCAGGGATGCTCGCCACTATTATGGGTATTCAGCCGATCCTCACTTTATGGATCATTGAACGACACTTTACTGCGAGTCGGTTATTAGGACTATTTATTGCTTTGATAGGATTAGTATTAGTGGTTGCGCAGAGTTTATTTAATACTTCACTCTCATTAACAGGAATGATTTATGCACTCATTGCACTCCTCTGTATGAGCTTTGGCGCAATTTCCCAAAAGAAATTACAATTAGCGCCTATGGAGGCATTGCCGATACAATATGTGGTTAGTTTAACGCTATGCTTATTATTTATTCCATTTCAACCTATGCAGCAATCTTGGGATATTGGTTTTATTGTTCCCGTACTTTGGCTAGCAATTATTATTTCTGTCGTGGCACAATTACTACTCTACCGACTGTTAACTGCAGGTAATCTGGTTAATGTGACTAGCTTATTCTATTTAGTACCGGGAGTAACTGCGTTAATGGATTATATCTTCTTAGGCAATAAAATGTCTTGGCTTAGCTTAGCGGGGATGGGCGCCATTATTATTGGTCTTATTTTTGTATTTAAAAAGTCTAACTCGATGATTGTTGAAGAAAAAATAAAATAAACAAACAAAAATGCTGGAATAGTACTCCAGCATTTTTTCATTAAGCAACTGATTATTTGTCGCTTTCAACACTCAGCAATTCAACTTCAAAGACTAATGTTGAGTTAGCTGGAATGCCACTCGTTGCACGTTGACCGTAACCTAATTCAGGTGGAATAACTAACTTAATTTTTCCGCCTTCTTTAATGTATTTCATACCTTCAGTCCAACCTGGGATAACACTTTTCAGGCTAATAGTTAAAGGCTCTTTACGATCATAAGAACTATCAAATTGTTTACCGTCAATCAGCATACCTTTATAGTTCACAGTAACGCGATCGGCATCTGTTGGTGTTTTACCTTTACCTGGATTTTCAACTAAATACAGTAGGCCTGATTTAGTTTTAACAACACCTTTTTCAGCCGCAAATTCTGTACGGAATTTATCACCAGCGGCTTTATTCTCTGCAGCTTCTTTTTCCATTTTCGCCGTTGCAACCGTACGTACTTGATCTTCAAAAGCTGCCAGCGTTAATTCAATTTCTGCATCTGATAATTTAGATTTATTATTAAAGGCATCTTGAACACCGGCTAATAATTGTTTTGAATCTAAATTAATACCGATATTTTTTTGTTCTGTTAATGCAGCTTCCATATAGCGACCCATTGACGCGCCTAAAGCATATGCATTCTGCTCATCCTGAGTTTTAAACGCGCTATTTAATGTTGGTACTTTAGCTGTCTCTTCTGCCAGTGCATGAGGTGCACTAAATGCAAATGCTAAACTTGTTGCCAACAACGTCGTTTTTAATAAAGATTTCATCCCGTTCTCCAGTTTATGTTAGTGAGTCACTACGCGTTGCAAACGATCATCTTAAATCTTAGCAAATACGTTTTGCATCACTTCTTTCTGTCGTTGCGGAGTAGATCTCATCCGCGGGTAACAATTTTATATGAATTAAAAATATTTGCCGACACCCACAACCGTTAATGTTAGGATTTTCGTCAGCACAGCGTGTTACCACATTAACAAAATAGTCTTTTAACTCAAACCAGATTTATGTCTTACTGTGTATATATCAGTAAATAATATTAAATTTTACTCAGTAATTCACTATATTAGTCATTATATGACATCACATAACAAGGAGAAAAAACCATGGACATTAAGGAAATAGAAGAGTTACTTATTCAATTAGAGAGTAAAATTGCTTTCCAAGATGCCACCATCGAAGAGTTAAATCAGGTGGTCACACAACAACAAATTGAAATTAGTCGTTTTAAAGAGGCCTTAAAAATCGTCACCGAACGATTGAAGTCATCCCAATCGTCAATGCTCGCTCGCCCTGAAGATGAGACCCCACCACCTCATTATTAACTTCAAGTGAGACTGTAGGCAAGAACAAAAAAGGAGCGTTATCACGCTCCTTTTTCAATGGTTTCACAAGATTAATGTTGGCAACCACAACCGCCATGACCGTGGCCGTGACCACCTTTTCCATGACCGCCACCACAACATCCACCTTCTTCACCGTGATCGTGATCATGACCATGACCACCACCACAGCATCCGCCTTCTTCACCGTGGCCATGTCCGCCACAACACTCATGACCTTCATCTTCACCATGAACATGACCATGAGCTAATTCTTCTTCCGTGGCTTCACGGATAGCAACGATTTCTACATGAAACTTCAGGTTTTGACCCGCTAACATGTGGTTACCATCAACGATAACTTCGTCACCCTCAATACCGGTAATTTCTACTGGTACTGGGCCTTGATCTGTATCAGCTAAGAAGCGCATACCCACTTCTAACTCATCAACACCAACAAAAACATCTTTCGGTACACGTTGAACTAAGTTTTCATCGTATTGGCCATATGCGTCATCAGAAGCGACTTCAACGTCGAACTTCTCACCAACTTCACGACCCGTTAATGCATTTTCTAAACCACTGATTAAAGAACCACGGCCATGTAGATAGTCTAGCGGTGCACTCACCGGGGACTCATCAACTAAAACACCGTCTTCTGTTCTTACTTGATAAGCCAGACTAACTACCAAGTCGTTTGCTACTTTCATGACATCTCCTACATACCCGTGGGCAAAATTTTCCCGATTGTAACGAAAAATAAATCGTCTGTATCGGGTTATATCAAAAAAACCTACAATTATTGTGGTGTAAAGATCCCGATGACCTGTTCATTTTCACGCACAAGTGCACTAACCTCACCGTCTGTTTGCCTTTGCTGATGACCACATTGAGCGCATTCCACAATATCCACTTTATCTTCTCGCCACATTTTGAGTGTATCTTGGGCTTGACAGTGGGGACATACTGCGCCAGCAATAAAACGCTTACGGGTTGCAGACATGGGGTCAGTTCTCCTGTTTATCAATGGGTCTTTTTTCTCTATTTACTTGAGGGATAGCATCAGTTAACGATTCGTCCCAAATATCAGGCTGGTGGTGCTCTTGTCTCATCTCTTCATTAAACAGCTCTTCTAATTCACGACGAGCCTCTTTAACACGTGAAACATTCGAGACTTCTTCGGGTGATTCGTCCACCAACTTTCTTAATAACTGCATATCTAGACGACGAAAATGCTGTTGTGCACGATAGGCCTGATGTGGATGCATACCAAGTTCAATTAAAGTTTTACGTCCTAGCTCTAAAGCACTCGAGAAGGTTTCTCGACTAAACTCTGTTACCCCTGCTTTTAACAGCTCATGTGCTTCAACCCGTCCTCTTGCTCTCGCAATAATTTGTAATTGAGGAAAATGGCGCTGGCATAAATGGACAATTTCCATTGTCGCCTCAGGCTCATTACTGGTGATCACAATGGCTTTCGCGTGTTCAGCCCCCGCAGCACGTAATAAATTCAAGTCTGTCGCATCGCCATAATAAACTTTATAACCATATTTACGCATGGTACTTAAACTACCAACGTCATGCTCTAATACGGTCACATTGACTTTATTTGCCATAAGTAGGCGCCCGACTACCTGCCCCATACGACCAAAGCCCACCAGGATCACTTCTGGATGGTTATTTTCAACAAAAGGCTCTTCGTCTATCTTTGCATCATTATAACGGCGCGATAACACGGCGTCTGTCATTTGCATCACAAGTGGCGTAGTCATCATTGAAAGCGTTACGACAACCAAAAGCAATGCCATCTGTTCACTATTTAATACCCCCATCGCCATAGAGGTAGAAAAGACGACAAAAGCAAATTCACCGCCTTGGCTTAATACGGCTGAAAACTGTAAACGTGTCGAAAAACGTAATCTCGCTAACCAAGCGATACCATAAAGTACCAACCCTTTAATCAAGACTAAAATAACAACGCCCAGTAACACTTGCGGTAAATAATGCCACAATATACCTATATCAAGGGACATGCCGACGGAGATAAAAAACAACCCTAGCAATAAGCCTTTAAAAGGTTCAATCGAGATTTCTAATTCATGACGATATTCAGAGTCAGCTAATAATACCCCTGCAATAAAAGTTCCCATCGCCATGGAAAAGCCAATCATTTCCATAAAGAGTGCTGCCCCTAATACCACTAATAGCGCACCGGCGGTAAAAACTTCTCTCACACCCGATTTAACAATTAAGCGAAATAGTGGGCGCAATAAATAGCGGCCACAAATTAATAATGCAGCGAATGAGACTATTTTTAGGGCAATACGATACCAATCACTACTGGCTGTTTCGCCAGCAAGTAAAGGGATCACCGCAAGAATAGGAATAACGGCCATATCTTGAAAGAGTAAAACCGCAAAACCCAACTGCCCTCCTTCGTTATGATTCATTCCTTTTTCATTCATCAATTGTAAAGCCATCGCAGTTGATGACATGGCGATACCTAGGCCACCAATCAATGCCGCTTGCCACGAAAAAGAAGTTAAGAGTAAAAGTAGCCCTGTGATAATAGATGCAGTAAAGACAACCTGCATGGCGCCGACACCAAATATTGCTCGCCGTAACTCCCAAAGCTTAGCTGGATTTAACTCCAGCCCAATCAGGAACATTAAAAAAACAACCCCTAATTCAGAAAAGTGTAAGATGTAATCAACATCTTTAAATAATCCTAATCCCCAAGGGCCAATCGCAATACCAGCAATTAAATAGCCTAATACCGCACCAATTTTTAAGCGTTGTGCGATGGGGACCATAATCACGGCAGCACATAAGAAAAACAGCACGGCTTTTATCATCCAATTACCTTCCATCCGCGTGTTCCCCCTCTAACGGTGCTTGTAACCATTGGCGATAAGCATCACTAATATGCCCTAGTGTTGTTTTGGACTGTTGCCTTGCGGAGTAAATAATCATCGGCGATAACCAGCGCATACCACACATTTCCGCCATTAACTCGATAGGACGCAATAATTCAGAGAGTGTGTAGTGATTTTTACCATTATGTTGATAAGCATGTTCAGGCTCACCAGTAGTCACCACACAACGGAATGTTTTTCCTTTAAGTTGAGCTCGCCCAACTTTATTAGCAAAAGGGCGCGTGAGCACTCTATCTTGCCACTCTTTTAATAGCGCAGGACAACTATAAGTTTGTAATGGAAACTGAAATACAATGACTTGGTGTTGACACAATAGTGCTTGCTCACGGTGAATATCGATAAAAAAATCAGGGTAAGTGGCATATAAATCATGAATTGTTATATTTTCCAGATCCCTCACCGCACGCAACAACGCTTTATTGGCGATAGATTGACGCGGCTCGGGATGGACATACACCAGTAAAACATTTGATGCGTTTGACATCATTCCTCCTTACAAAACGTGTCAGAAACCTTTTTTTCCGTTACCATGCACGCATTGTGACCAACTGTTACGAACAACTTACTCTATATATTAATTTACATACTCTTAATAGACGACATTTATGATTGTTTTTTCTTCTTTGCAAATTCGCCGTGGTGTCAGGGTATTACTTGATAATGCCAGCGCAACGATTAATCCAGGACAAAAGATTGGTCTTGTGGGTAAAAATGGCTGTGGCAAAACCACACTGCTCTCTTTATTAAAAGGGGATCTACAAGCTGAAGCGGGTAATGTGACGTTTCCTAGCACTTGGTCAATGGCATGGGTAAATCAAGAGACACCCGCTTTAGACGTTCCTGCCATTGATTATGTTATTGATGGTGATAGAGAATACCGCGAATTGGAGCGTCGTCTACAACAGGCGAACGACAATAACGATGGTCATGCTATTGCCCTGATCCACGGCCAACTCGATGCTATTAATGCGTGGACTATCCAATCACGTGCAGCCACATTACTTAATGGCTTGGGATTCAGCCAACAACAACTCACTGAGCCCGTAAAATCATTTTCTGGTGGTTGGCGAATGCGCTTAAACTTAGCACAGGCACTAATTTGTCGTTCTGATCTATTACTACTTGATGAACCGACTAACCACTTAGATTTAGATGCGGTAATTTGGCTAGAAAAATGGCTAAAAAGTTATAATGGTACGTTGATTTTAATTTCCCACGACCGAGATTTTCTTGATCCGATTGTGGATAAAATCTTACATATTGAACAAGAGAAAATATTTGAATATTCAGGTAACTACTCTTCGTTTGAAATGCAACGTGCAACAAAATTGGCACAACAACAAGCACTCTTTGAAAATCAGCAAGCAAAAATTGCCCATTTACAAAGTTTTATTGACCGCTTTAAGGCAAAAGCGACTAAAGCCAAACAGGCACAAAGCCGTGTCAAAATGCTTGAACGTATGGAGCGAGTGGCGCCTGCGCACTCAGATAACCCGTTCCAGTTTAGTTTTCGCCAACCAGAAAGCTTACCAAACCCGCTTCTGTCTATGGAAAAAGTCAGTGCCGGTTACGGTGATAAGATTATCCTTAATAACATCAAACTTAACTTAATTCCCGGCTCACGAATTGGGCTCTTAGGCCGTAATGGTGCAGGTAAATCTACATTAATTAAGCTGTTAGCTGGAGAATTAGCTCCACTACAAGGAAAGGTTGCCCTTTCCAAAGGGATCAAATTAGGTTATTTCGCCCAGCATCAGCTGGAATATTTACGTGCCGATGAATCTGCATTACAACATTTAACTCGTTTAGCGCCACAAGAGACTGAGCAAAAATTACGTGATTATCTAGGAGGGTTTGGTTTCCATGGTGATAAAGTCACCGATGCATGTGGCCAATTTTCTGGTGGTGAAAAAGCACGTTTAGTTTTATCGCTACTGGTTTGGCAACGCCCAAATTTACTACTAATGGATGAACCAACCAACCACCTTGATTTAGATATGCGACAAGCATTAACACAAGCGCTAATTAGCTTTGAAGGTGCGATTGTTGTGGTATCCCATGACAGGCATTTATTACGCTCAACCACAGACGATTTATATCTCGTCCATGACGGTCAAGTAGAGCCATTTGAAGGCGACCTTGATGATTACCAGCAATGGTTAGTCGATCAAAATCGCCAAGAAACTCAAGCTAATAAAACGCAACCCGATCAAGAAACAACAAACGCCTCGAACTTAACGGCTCAAGATAAAAAAGAGCAAAAGCGTAAAGAGGCGGAGTTTAGACAACAAACTCAACCTTTGCGCAAAAAGCTCACCACATTAGAAAGTAAAATGGATAAGCTTAGCCAAGAGCTGACCGCCATCGAAACTGAGCTTTCTGATAGTCAAATTTATGAAGCGAAGAACAAGGCGACGCTTACCGATTGCTTAAGCCGTCAAAGTATTGCCAAATCGGCTTTAGAAGAAGTTGAGATGGCGTGGATGGAATTACAAGAAAAACTAGAAGAGATGACCAACGCTTTTGAGTCTCAATAACTATTTTTCATTAATGCCTAAAAAGGAACTATTAAAATAATATAGTTCCTTTTCATTAAAATACATTTAAAAAATTTATATAACTCATTTAACTTAACGCCTTTATTTCCTGTCACATTAGCACGTTTTACACAAAATTATATCCTCACCTTGTACGCAATTATCCAATTTAAATAGTTATCTATCATTTATTTACCCATTATTTGTATTAAGTAAGGGAAATACTCATTTTCTAGCTAAAGTTTTTAATCTACCAGCCGAATTAATCATTCTGCTAAGTGGAACTCCCACTGGCGAAGAAAAAGGCCAAGCTAATAGGTAGGGTTATGTTAAAACGAATTAAAATCTCTCAAGGTTTAATGTGTGTCCTGACTCTGTTTTGTATTATTCAGGTAATATCTGGAGTACAAAGCATTCACGATGCCTACCAAACTCAAAACAAATTAAAACAAATCTCATACAGTTTCGACCAGTTACGCACTATGGATAACACCTACGCGGCGTTAAATACTTTACGTACTGATATTATTGCGCAGGCGTTTAGTTATATTGCTAATCCACAGGTGGAAGATGCCAATATTACTACATTCATACAAACGATGGATGCACGTAAGGCGGAGGTGGATACGTTGATGAATGAATATGTCGAACTATCTGCACAAACTGGATTTGATCAGCAACGCATGGCAGAGATCAAACAACTTTATCAAAAAAGTCGTTATGACTTAGATCTTCTTGTGCAATATTTAAATGAACGTAATACCAATGCAATTCGTTTGATCTTAAAAAGTCCAGCCAACGATAACTTCACTAATTCATTATATGAAGCAACAGATTTCATTACTGATGACGTTGTTAATCCGTCAGTGATTGAAGCAGAAGATAACTATCACGAGATGCTATGGATAGCCTCCCTATTCATGGGCATATTCCTGATATTTACGACATTAGTGCTCTTTTGGATCCGTAAACATATTATTGTACGCATTAACCAAATGATTGAATATCAGGAGGCGATTGCTAGTGGAGATTTAATTAGTCGCATTGACCATGATATTACAGGCCGCAATGAAATAGACCAACTTATGTTGGGTTTACAACAAATGCGAGCGCGCTTAAAAGAAATGGTTAGCGCTATCCGTAACAGTAGTACAACGATTTATAGTGGTGTTCAAGAAATTGCCGCAGGTAATAACGATTTATCAAGTCGTACCGAAGAACAAGCCAGTGCTTTAGAAGAAACGGCTTCCAGTATGGAACAGCTTACCGCAACAGTCAGAAATAATACCGAAAGCGCACGTGAAGTCACTCAGTTAGTCATGAGCACAGCAGATATTGCCGTTCAAGGTGGTGAGCATAGCAATAAGATGGTGATGACCATGACAGACATTGCCGATCGTTCGCAAAAAATTGGTGAGATCACCGCAGTGATTGATGATATCGCTTTTCAAACCAATATATTAGCACTCAATGCCGCAGTAGAAGCAGCCAGAGCCGGTGAGCAAGGACGCGGTTTTTCTGTGGTAGCCAGTGAGGTACGTAATTTGGCGCAACGTAGTGCGGAGGCGGCAAAAGAGATAAAAGAACTCATTGAATCAACTATTTTACGAGTAAAACAGGGTAATGATCTTGTCGAACAAGTCAGCTTATCTATGGGAGAGATCGTCACATCAGTTAACCATGTATCAGGCTCGATGAAAGAGATTTTAGCAGCATCAGAAGAGCAAACTCGTGGCATTGCTCAGATTAGCCTTGCAGTTAATGAAATGGATAAAGCGACACAACAAAATGCCGCGATGGTGGAACAATCTACAGCTGCTTCAGCAACACTAAGTGAACAAGCCTCAATGTTAGATATGATTGTAAATACCTTCAAGGTAGAACAAGTCGCGGTTACATCACCACGATCACCAACATTCTCGGCTAAGCCAGCTGAACCGGAAATAACAAAAACAGCAACAACATCCACAATAAAATCCCATCATCATGAAGCCGATGACAATTGGGAAAGTTTTTAAGCTAAATAACCTACAATAATATTAACCTGCGACAAAGTTTAAATAACACGTTACATCTGTATTAAAGACCTCTACCGTTAATACCTTCAATCAAATAAGATTGGAGGTATTTCTTAAAATCAATTATAAATTTTCCCATTCTATATAGGTTATAAAAGTCAGACAGCACTTTGATTGCTGATATTTTTCTTTCTCATCAATCATTAGAAACTTTTAATTACTAATAATTCGCCTTGCTAATAAATCATTTTTTTCCTCTAGCACCTTACACCAATCATTAGAAAATTTTAGTTATTAGCGGTTAATTAAAGCGAAAAAAAGCAAAATAAGTCGTTTTCAGTCACAAAATAGATAAAAAAAGTAAAGTTTTCAATTATTAAGCCGAATAAATTTAACTGATGTATGTTTGTCGTTCCTTGCTCTTTATCCTACAAATTAATGAAATAGGTAAGGCTATGCTTAAACGAATAAAAATATCTAGTGGCTTAATGTTTATTTTGATCTTGTTTTGTGCCATTCAGTTGTTTTCTGGTGCTACAGGCATTCGTGATGCTTATTTAACTAATAAGCGAATTTCACAGTTAGCCGATGGTTTTGAACAGATAAAAACCATGGATTATGGTTATGCCGCATTAAATAAATTACGTGAAGATATGCTTAATGTAATGTTTGATGCTCATCTCACCCCAGATCTTGCTGAAAGCAAAATTACAGATTTCCTCTCCTCTTACCCTCAACGAAAAAAAGAAGTCTCTAGCATTATTACCCAATATTTTACCTCCGCTGAAAATGCCGATTTTGATCGCGAAAAAGTGGCGAAAATGAAAAAACTATTTCAGCGTGTCATTTACGATCTTGACCAGCTCGTTTCATGTTTAGAAATACGAGATTATTACGGTTTCCAATCGCTTTATGCTCACAATACGAATGAGCGGTTCACACAATCACTTTATGAGGCAACGGATCATCTTAGTGATAATGTCGTCAACCACGCGATAGAAGCCGCACAGGGTAATTACCAACGCGCGTTGATCTTCGCGTTTATTTTTATGTCGGTATTTATCTTATTTACGGTGTTTGTCATGTTGTGGATACGCCACCATATCGTGTTACGTATTAAACAAGTCATTGATTATATGTCAGATATCTCACAAGGGAATTTACTTGAAAATAGCACCATAAAAGCCAAAGGTAATAATGAGATAGACCAACTTATTAATGGAATACAGTATATGCGGTCTGAATTATCACTGATAGTCAATGCTATTCGCGGAACAAGTCATCATATTTATAATGGTGTACAAGAGCTCAGTGCTGGTAATAATGATCTATCTAGTCGTACTCAAGAGCAAGCGAGTGCTTTAGAAGAAACCGCTTCTAGTATGGAGCAACTAACCGCCACAGTAAAAAATAATACTGAAAGTGCTCGTGAAGTATCACACCTTATCAATCAAACCTCTAATATTGCCAGTAAAGGGGGGGATGTTACCCATAGAATGGTAAAAACCATGAACGATATTGCACAAAGCTCTCAAAAGATTGGCGAGATCACAACGGTTATCAACAGCATTGCTTTTCAAACCAATATATTATCACTCAATGCTGCGGTAGAAGCGGCCAGAGCAGGAGAGCAAGGACGTGGTTTTTCTGTTGTTGCCACAGAAGTAAGAGAATTGGCGCAACGCAGTGCAGAGGCGGCAAAAGAGATCAAAGAGCTTATTGATGCGTCGATTAACCGTGTCAAACAAGGTAATCAACTGGTTGAACAAGTCAGTACTTCAATGGATGAGATCCTCACATCAGTTAAACATGTTGAAAGCTCAATGACTGAAATTTTATCTGCATCAGAAGAACAAACGCGAGGCATTTCTCAAGTCTCCTTAGCCGTCACTGAAATGGATAAAGCGACACAACAAAATGCCGCAATGGTGGAGCAATCTTCTGCTGTAGCGAGTTTACTAACCGAAAAGGCGGGTGATCTTGAGCAAATTGTTGAGCAATTTAAAACAGCGGAAAGTCTATTTTCGAAGAAGAGCACATTAACAAAACCCGTTGAGAAATCAGCCAATATTGGGTTATCGCCCATAAAAGAAAATCAACAAGACTCAAGAATAAAAGAGCCAAAAAACCATAACCAATCGACATTCAAAGAAGATGAAGATGATGATTGGACAAGTTTTTAACAAGTGCTAATCTATTTATATGTATATCAACACCTCATAAAAATGAGGTGTTGATATACTATTATAAACTGTGAAATTGGGCTTTAATACTATGTGTGATTTAGCGATTAAAATAATACTGCAATATTTTTATAGTATTTAACAGAGAAGTTTAAGTAGTAAATTCGCTCATTTCGCATCATGATTCTTATCTGAGTCTAAATTGTTAATTAAGCATAAGGATATTTGCATGGATGATGATATAAATATTAGACCTTTTGATTATAATGATATTGGTAGAGTCTATGACTTTAAATCACCATTAGTTGAAGGAGAGTATTTTGCTCTAGAATTAACTGACACTATACCATCAGGGTCAGTACCTGTCGTCGATGAAGATTCCGGAATGTGCATAGGCTATCTATATGGCATATCTGGAGTTTATGATGTTTATGATGCAACTGGTGAATATTTAGGTAAATATGAACTACCTTTAGTATCACCATTAATTGATCCTTTAGATATAATTTTACTTGGGGGATGGTTTGTTAAAAATGGAGCGAAGCTCACTACTTTACTTAAAGGAGGTGGTACATCTTTAGTCAAAGCAGGAACTATTAAATTAACAGATCATTTAATTTCACTTTTACGTGGACGACTAAAAATAGGATTATCACCTAGAACTTTAAAATTCACACCTAAAGCCGCATCTCACATGGCTGAAGCAGAAAGATATGTTCCAATAACAATTATTGAAAAAGCAATAAGATATGGTCAGAGAGGGGTAGACACTAAAGGTAGATCTGCTTTAATACTTAAAAGATATATTATCAAAATAAAAAAGTATCGTTACTCATCAAAAATAAAAAATCTTAATGGTAAAAATATAAATGAAGTAAAAGAATATACTTTAGAAGTTGTTGTTGATGAAAAAACATGGACCGTTACTCATTTTATGTATAAATAGAGGTAATATGTTTAGTATAAACAATGAAATAAATAATATAAAGTTTTCTATTATTGATATACACGATTTCTCTATTGATAGTGAACAATACTCTGAATATGATAAATCATTTACTTTTAATATAGAATTAACCCTTAAAAACGGTTTTTTTAATGTTTTTAATTGTGAATTTTATTATTTTGAATTAAGTGATTTTGTCGATAATATTTTAGATATTATAAACAACGTTAGTCATAAATGTTTATTCACAGATGAGAGAAACATAATTAACATTTCCTTTAAAAAAATAAAAAACTCTAGCGACATTTCAGTTCACTACAAGTTAT
This sequence comes from Proteus sp. HMSC14B05, assembly GCF_001808035.1. Classification (NCBI taxonomy): domain Bacteria; kingdom Pseudomonadati; phylum Pseudomonadota; class Gammaproteobacteria; order Enterobacterales; family Morganellaceae; genus Proteus; species Proteus sp. HMSC14B05. The sequence continues at coordinate 18,968 of NZ_KV791994.1, forward strand.
TTGAATACTTCGATAGTGACTGCTATATAACTGGAATATTTATTATTTCTAAAGAAAAACTATATGACATTATAAATGATATAAAACCTTATCTATTAGAGAAGAAAGCATCTACTTAGTAGATACTTTCTTCTCTAATACTATATCCTGATGTGGATGCCGCTAAATGCCTCCATGTGATATCTCTATAATCTAACAATATGATTTCTTCCGGTTGTCTGTCATTATGAGATATTGAATTAGGATAATCATAAGTTATATTTTTTATGGTGGCCTGTTGTAATGATATACTGTAGTACTTTTCTTGAGCGCCATTTTGACTAGTTCTAAAAAATTCTAGTTTGCAATCTATTAACTCATTATTAGATATGGCGACACCTAGCAGTGGCGATGATTTATCGATGGGTTTTACTATTTCGAATGGATGATGATGAGAGTTTTGGGCTCGAGATATCGAATGTCTAATAGCTAATACAAGTATTTCATCCTCATGACCTTTTTGGTATTTATTTCCAATTGAATCATATGTTGAACACCCTTTAGATATTAATCCTTGTTGTTCCCCAGTTAGGGTCATGTATATAATGTTAGCCATGTGATTTTCCTATTTTATATTTTCAATATTTTATATATAACTTAAGTCAGGACAAAAAACAATCAAAAATCCAAATATAGTAAAATCTCAAATGAAAGAAATAAGAGACACTATTTTTTCCATAATTAATTATTTAATACAATTTAATCAAATAATTACACCTCATAAAAATGAGGTGTTTTATATTATCTGTAAGATCTCTACCTATTTTCTCTCTTCTACTTTTCTTATTATTTAGTGAAATACATGAATGGCTTTTACTAAATAATTCGTTTGTTCTTTCATTTCTCCGGAAATTGATGACGCTTTAGAGACATAATCTGCATTTTCATGTGTTATTGATTCTAACTGCTCTACAGCTCGACCGAGCTCTTTTAATCCTGCACTTTGTTCTGATGATGCAAGGCTGATTTCACCAATAAGACTCGTGACATTTTTTACATGAACCACAATATTTTCCATTGTTTCCACCGTCTCATTTACTTGCTTTGAGCCAATCTTAATATTGTTACTTGATGTATTAATCAATGCTTTGATCTCTTTTGCCGCCTCTGCACTGCGTTG
>NZ_KV791994.1:20146-220227 GCF_001808035.1 Proteus sp. HMSC14B05
TGATCTCTTTTGCCGCCTCTGCACTGCGTTGCGCTAAATTACGCACCTCACTGGCTACCACAGAGAAACCGCGTCCTTGCTCTCCTGCTCTGGCGGCTTCCACCGAAGCGTTTAATGCCAATATGTTGGTTTGAAATGCAATACTGTCAATGACACCAATAATATTACTGATACGCTCAGAACTTTTCGCAATATCGTCCATCGTATGCACAATAGTATCCATTGCTGTTCCGCCTTGTATTGCTGCCTTGCAAGTCATATTAGATAAATTATTAGCCTGCCCTGCCGTTTCACTATTATTACTCACCGCTGTGGTTAATTGATTCATGGTTGACGCAGTAGTCTCAACATGACTTGCAGTTTGTTCAGTCCTCGTATAGAGATCACGATTCCCCGCTGCTAATTGATCACAAGAAAAAGCAACTTGATGGATTTGATGACTGACATCGTTCACAAGCCAACGAAACATCCGCCCTAATTGGTTTACAGAACGTTGAGTCATACCAATTTCATCAATACGATCAAGATAATCAACGTTGTGTTCATCACCTGTAGCCACCCGATTAGCATGTTTATTAAGGATCATAATCGGCTTCACTACTTGAAAATAAAAAATTCGCTCATTGGCTATCAATAGTGAAAGTAAGATAGCGGTATGAATGAATAAACCCCAACCATTTAAACCAGCAAACCAAACACTTAATAATATAAAAGGAAATGGTAATAAAAGAAGTAAGCGTACACGCTGCTTTAGTGAGAGTGTTTGTTTCCATGAGCGCCAACTTTTCCAGCCCTTATAAATGAAAGCCCCCTTAGAAAAAGTGTGAGAGGGATATTTACCTTGGTTAAAAGCGGCATACAGTGCTGCGGCTTGTTCTACTTCTTCTTTTTTTGCCGCCGTCCTCACTGACATAAAACTTTGAATTTTACCTTGACGAATAATAGGGGTGACATTAGCCCTTACCCAATAATGATCGCCATTTTTGCGCCTATTTTTAACTATTCCCGTCCAAACCTCCCCCTGCTTTAATGTTTTCCACATGTCTCTAAATACATCAGCAGGAATATCTGGATGTCTGACAATATTATGGGGTTGCCCCATTAACTCTTGTGCTGAAAAACCACTGACTTCAACAAAATCCTCATTAGCATAAATAATATTGCCATTAACATCGGTTGTTGACATCAGTGTTGCGTTTTCAGCTACCGGATATTCTCGCTGTGTCACCGGTTGATTGTTACGCATTAGTTACTCTCCTCGTCATTGAAATGAGATATCTCAATAAAAAAACACGTGCTAAATAACTAACGTTTCGGCTACAAAGAGAATAACTTTAGAAATAAATGTAAATATTAACTTTTAAATATTAAAAATTTGAATCAGTTCAAATAAATTAATCATCCAGACTATTAATTAGTGCTTGAGAGCTTAATACTAAAGCCTTCGCATTTTCATCACGCTTCTTTAATAATGCCATAAAGATAAGATCGGTAATGGTGTTTTGTGCAGTGCGAGAAGAAATAGCAGCACTACGCCACTCACCTTCATCAGCAATAGTTTCTAATATATAATCGGCCATCAGACCTAGTGGTGAATGTTTTTCTCCTGTGATCGCTATAATTTTAGCACCTTGTTTTTTAGCCACAGATGCAGCGACCAGCATATCTTTTCTTTTGCCACTGTAAGAGATCACAATTTGTAAATCCCGAGGGCTTAACATCTGAGCAACAGAAATTTGTACATGATGATCGGTTTCAATTAAAGTCGTAATACCTATTTTCTGTAATTTATAACTTAAATCTCTGGCAACTAAACCTGATCCACCAATACCTATAATTTGTACCCGAGAGGCGTCATCAATCTGTTGGATCACTTGTTCAAACTGGTGATAATTAATTTGACGTGTGGTATCCCGAATTGAATTATTTTTTTCTTGTGCTAATTTCTGCGCAATAACAACCAGGCTATCCTCTGAATCTATTTGGTTATGTAATATGCTGGAATTTTTTTCTGAATTAGCATTTTTTCGGCCTAAATCTTCACTGATAGCCAGCTTTAAAGAAGGAAATCCTTTAAATCCTATCTTTTGACTAAATTTCACTACTGCTGATTGGCTGACTCCCATAATTTCGGCTAATTGCTGTGATGATAAAGTCACGATTTTTTCAGGGTGTTCTAAAATATAATCCGCTATTTTACGTTGATTTGTCGCCATCCCTGGTTTTATCCACGCTATCTTCGTTAATGTAGGCATAATGACATAATCCACTTAAATTATACTATTTTTATAATGATTTAATTATTAACAAATTTAATTGTATTAAATAATTAATTTTTAATGGTAAAGTGAATTAAAAACATCATCTACTCAATAGAAAATGTTAATAATATTAACAATACCTTTATAATAATTCTGTTTATGATTTTATCTAAAATTTTACGTATAAGCACATCTATTTTTAAACAAATTATAAATAATGCTTAAATTTTTTTTAGTTTTTTGAAATAATTTATTCCTTAATATCACTGCAGATAAAACTCCATTAAATATCAATATATAGCATAATAATAAAATTTTATCCCATTGATAAATAATCATAAAATTAATGTTAATAAAAATAAACAACCAATAAACACTCAACAACCATAGTCAATCAAACGGAATAAATAATTCCTTGTCACAGCTACGATTAAAATAAAAGATAAAATAATCAAGAAATACACAAAACAACACTTTAATCATACTTAATATTATTAATAGATAATCATCAACAACGGTAATAAATAATTATGTGTAATGTGTGATTAAATAACATATTTGGGTATAATAATAATCGTAGAAAATGACTCAACATAGCTAAATTATCTAATTAAATGCAATACAACAAAACAAGAGACTAACTAAACTAAAAAAAATATTATTTACAACAATAAAAAGAAATTAAATCATTTATTTTAGCCTATATTTATTCAATCCAAATCAATGGAATACACATGGCGGTTAATATCCCCATTATAATATTAAATAAGAACCATGCTCGTCTGCTTTGTAAAAAACGACTGATAAATGTTCCACCTAAAATCCATACCATACCAGCGATAAAATTTACCACCAACATCACAACACTAATTACACCAATCGATCCCAAATAACCATCACCGGCTAAACTAAAACTTCCTACGGCGCCTAGTCCCATCATCCAAGCTTTTGGATTTAAAAATTGCAATAATCCACCTTGAAACGCCGTCACTGTTTGGGGCACTTTACTTGAAATATCTAATCGTTGATAAGAAGCGGTTGCTGTTTTCCAAGCTAACCAACAAAGATAAATGCTACCAATAATCTTTAAACCGATATGCAATGCAGGATAAATAATCAATAATGTCGCAATACCAAACGCAGAGCTAAGTAATACACATTGCATTCCGACGATAATGCCTGCCATCAACGTTAAAGAGCGTTTTAAACCAACATGAGCCCCCGAAGAGGTTAATAGTAAATTATTAGGTCCGGGCGTAATGGCTGCAATAAAAAGGAAAACGCTCAACGAAACAACTAGGCTAATTGTCATAGTGAAATGCTCAAAGATGTGACAGATGTTTTATTTTCACCGAAAATAGCAGTATGTTATTTAGCAAACAAGCATTAATTCATTTTAATAAACGGAACTATGTCTCAATATTTTGATCCAATACCTTGGGCTAAGAATCCCCATTTACAGACACTTTTGCCTCGAATAGTGCGAAGAACGCCGCTATTAACGCCTTATTGGCAACGGCTTAATTTGCCTGATAATGATTTTGTCGACTTAGCATGGAGTGAAGAACCCAAAACAGCGCAACATAAGCCCCGTTTAGTTATCTTTCATGGTTTGGAAGGTAACTTTAATAGCCCTTATGTTCACGGCATGCTAGCCGCGGCGAAAGCGCGAGGATGGCTAGGTGTTGTCATGCATTTTCGAGGCTGCAGTGGCGAACCCAATCGGCAAAAACGTATTTATCATTCTGGTGAAACAGAAGATGCCCGCTATTTTCTGAATTGGTTAAAAGAGCAATTTGGCGAACAACCAACCGCAGCGGTAGGTTACTCTTTAGGAGGCAATATGCTGGCCTATTATCTTGCCGAAAGTGGTGAAAATGCGGTATTAGATGCTGCTGTTATAGTGTCAGCACCTTTGATGTTAGAACCTTGCTCAACCAAAATAGAGCGAGGATTTTCGCGCTTCTATCAATGGTATTTACTGAAAGGGTTAAAACGCAATGCAACTCGCAAATTGATCCGCTATCCCCAATCGTTACCTATTAGTCTATTAACCATTAAATCCATTAAAAAGTTACGTCAATTTGATGATCTGATCACGGCAAAAATTCACGGTTTCAAAGACGCCCTTGATTATTATCGTCAATGTAGCGCTCTCCCTTTACTCAATCAGATCAAAAAAAATACACTTATCATTCACGCCAAAGATGATCCCTTTATGTCTACAGAAGTGATACCTGATATCACAACATTACCCAAAAATATTGAATACCAATTAACAGAATTTGGTGGGCATGTAGGTTTTGTTAGTGGAAAACTCTCTAAGCCTGTAATGTGGCTTGAAAAACGTATCCCCGACTGGCTATCAACCTATTTGGAGAAAGTAAAATGATCATCCCTTGGCAAGAACTATCAACCGAAACGCTAGATAACTTGATTGAAAGTTTCGTTTTACGAGAAGGGACTGATTATGGTATGCAAGAGAAAACGCTTGAACAAAAAGTTGCCGACGTAAAAAAACAACTCGTCTCTGGTGAGGCCGTGTTAGTGTGGTCTGAGCTTCATGAAAGCGTCAACATTATGCCAGCTGCACAGTTTCGCCCTGATTGATCTTACCTAAGTTGGCACTATCACATCACATTTAACAATAAGGTATAGCCCTTATTTTGAAAAGGAACATGATATGTCAATCAAACACCCTATTATTGCTGTTACTGGTTCAAGTGGTGCAGGTACTACTACAACCAGCCAAGCTTTTCGTAAAATATTTCAGCAACTCAACGCCCATGCAGCCTCTATTGAAGGGGATAGTTTTCACCGTTATACACGCCCTGAAATGGATATGGCCATTAGAAAAGCGAAAGAGCAAGGACGGCATATCAGCTATTTTGGCCCTGAAGCCAATGACTTTAATTTATTAAGTTCAACCCTAAGTCACTATAGCCAAACAGGGCAAGGGCAATTTCGCAAATATCTTCATTCTTATGATGAAGCAACCCCTTATAACCAATTACCTGGGACATTTACACCTTGGGAAGCATTGCCAGAAAAAACAGATATTTTATTTTATGAGGGATTGCATGGTGGAGTCGTTACCGATCAACATAATGTCGCTCAACACGTTGACCTATTAGTCGGTGTTGTGCCTATTGTTAACCTTGAATGGATACAAAAATTAATTAGAGACACCACAGAGCGCGGGCACTCTCAAGAAGCGGTGAGAGATTCTGTAGTCCGTTCGATGGATGATTATATCAGTTACATCATTCCACAGTTTTCTCGCACTCATATCAATTTCCAACGCGTTCCTACGGTGGATACCTCTAATCCCTTCTCAGCTAAAGCTATTCCAACACTGGATGAAAGTTTTATTGTTATTCGCTTTCGTGGCTTAACGGATATCGATTTCCCCTATCTATTGGCAATGTTGCATGGTTCATTTATGTCGACTATCAATACTATTGTTGTTCCAGGAGGGAAATTAGGCTTAGCGATGGAATTAATCATGGCACCACTGGTGAAGAAATTATTGAATGGTGAAAAAATTAGCTAAAATAGATATGTTATTTGTGACGAAAATAATATCCCCGTATTTTAGGGATATTATTTTATATATTAAAATTTATTTTAAAATATCAAATTTATTCAGGATCTTTAATTTCAAAAGAGTGCGTAATATTGGCCGCTTTTCCTAACATTAAAGAAACAGAGCAATATTTTTCTGCTGATAATTGTACAGCTCGCTCAACAATTTTATCTGTCAACGCTTTGCCGGAAACAATGAAATGTAAATTAATATCGGTAAATAAACGAGGTGCCTCTTCACGACGTTTTGATGTTAATTTCACTTCACAATCAGTGACTTGGTGGCGACCTTTACGTAAGATACTCACCACATCAATAGCACTACAACCACCCGCAGCAATTAATACCATTTCCATCGGACTAGGCGCTTTATCACCTGAATTACCATCCATCATAACTTGATGGCCGGAAGATGATTCGCCAACAAAAGATAAATCTTCAACCCATTTAACACGTGCTTCCATTTTATTTTTCCCCTAAATACAACTAAGACTAAAAGAGTACATTCTCATAATTCAACTAGCAATTAGCAAATAGGTTTATTATGCTGACTGCGTAAAACGAGACTTAATGCGTTAACTGTGTTAAAAACAATATCTGCTTGATGATAGTGGTTAAGATCAATGCATTATTTTCTCATTTATTATAATCTATTCCTTATTAACTTTCCGAATTCTCAGGAAGTTAATCGGTAAAGATAGGATTTTAAGCACGCTGTATCAAAAGGGTGTCAATCCGTTTTGAAAGGCTGCATTAACGTACAGAGGATAACGCGAATGGTTCTCGGCAAGCCGCAAACAGACCCGACTCTTGAATGGTTTTTGTCACACTGCCATATTCACAAATATCCATCCAAGAGCACGCTGATCCACCAAGGTGAAAAAGCGGAAACACTTTATTATATTGTTAAAGGTTCCGTGGCTGTTCTTATTAAAGATGAAGAAGGAAAAGAGATGATCCTTTCCTACCTAAACCAAGGTGACTTCATCGGTGAACTTGGATTATTTGAAGAAGATCAAGAACGTAGTGCATGGGTTAGAGCAAAAACAGCCTGTGAAGTAGCAGAAATTTCCTATAAAAAATTCCGCCAATTAATTCAGGTCAATCCTGACATTCTGATGCGCCTTTCCGCTCAAATGGCGAATAGATTACAAACCACATCAGAAAAAGTAGGTAACCTTGCTTTCCTTGATGTAACAGGTCGTATTGCACAAACTTTATTAAATTTAGCTAAACAACCTGATGCAATGACGCATCCTGATGGCATGCAAATTAAAATTACACGTCAGGAAATCGGTCAAATTGTAGGTTGTTCACGTGAAACTGTAGGCCGTATTTTAAAAATGCTGGAAGATCAAAACCTCATTTCAGCACACGGTAAAACTATCGTTGTTTACGGTACTCGTTAAGTTGCATTGAAAACAGCCCATTTAACTGATGGACAGTGATTATTTTGTATGAAGCCCCATCGCAATGATGGGGTTTTACATTTGAATTCACTCTGCTTTTACAAACTCATCAAGCGCTTTTCGTAACGCATTCATGCCCTCTTGTAACTCTTCGAGGGTAATAATCAACGCTGGCGTAAAGCGTATTACATCAGCCCCGGCATTTAACATCATTAAGCCATGCTTAGAGGCCAGTGCAAGTAACTCTTTTGCTTTACCTGCATACAGTGGTGCTAACTGCGCGCCAATTAATAAGCCTTGTCCACGAATTTGAGAAAACACAGCATAAGTTTGGTTTATCGCCTGCAATTCATCCACTATCCAACGATGACGCTCACTGACACCTTCTAATACCGCCTGAGTGTTGATTCAATCAAAAGCAGCATTGCCTACTGCACAGGCTAATGGGTTCCCCCCATAAGTCGTACCATGTGCTCCTACCCCCATTACCGAAGCGATATCCTCGGTGGTTAACATCGCACTGAGAGGAAAACCACTACCTAATGCTTTGGCACTGGTAATAATATCGGGCTGTATATCATAGTGCATATAAGCAAATAGTTTGCCGGTTCGCCCCATACCCGTTTGTACTTCATCAAGAATTAATAGCGCTTGATGCTTATCACATAGTGTACGTAAGCCATGCATAAACTCCGCTGTCGCCGGTGTCACTCCGCCCTCACCTTGGATAGGCTCCAGTATTACGGCACAAGTATGAGAGTCAATCACGGCTTTTACAGCATCAAGAGAGTTAAAAGGGACATGTATAATATCCGCAGGTTTAGGACCAAAACCATCCGCATATTTAGGTTGTCCCCCTACAGAGACTGTAAAAAATGTTCTACCATGAAAGGCGTGGTGGAAGGCAATTATCTTAGTTTTATAAGGATTATGACGGGTAATAGCGTAATGTCGTGCTAATTTAAGTGCGGCTTCATTCGCTTCTGCCCCAGAATTGGCAAAAAAGACACGTTCAGCAAAAGTATGTTGGATTAATTTCTGAGCTAAACATAATGCCGGCTCATTAGTAAACACATTACTTACATGCCAAAGCTTCTCACTTTGCTCTTGCAGTGCTTTATTCAATAGTGGATGCGCATGCCCAAGCGCTAGAACAGCAATACCACCAGCAAAATCAATATAGGATTTTCCCTGTTGATCCCAAACACGGCTACCTTGCCCTTTAACAGGAATAAAATCTGCTGGTGAATAAATTGGCAACATTACCTGATCGTAAGTTGCCCTATTAATACGTTGATTTATCATTACCCCACCTGACCGACATTTAGCTATACAATGAAAATATAATCACTAAATATGAATAAAAAATCAAATAAGGTTTGATATAAAAGTGGATAATGACGCTAAATTTTCATTATCCAATTAATATTTAAGAAAATTATTTAATAACTCATGCCCTTGTTCACTCAGAATACTTTCAGGATGAAATTGCACACCTTCAATGGGTAAAGTACGATGACGTATCCCCATAATTTCATCAACATTCCCGTCATGTTGGCTCCATGCTGTAACCTCAAAAGGGACAGGCAAGGTTGTCGCATCAATCACTAAAGAGTGATAACGGGTAACGCTTAAAGGTCGATTAAGCCCTTTAAACACCCCTTGCTGATTATGGTGTATTAATGAATTTTTGCCATGCATCACTTCACGGGCTCTGATAACGGATGCACCAAAAGCTTGCCCAATCGCCTGATGACCAAGGCAAACACCTAAAATAGGTATTTCCCCGGCAAATCGCTGTATCGCCTCAAGAGAGATCCCTGCTTCATCTGGCGTGCAAGGTCCCGGAGAGATAACAAGATGTGATGGCATCATCTTTTCTATCTCTTTAAGCCCAATCTCATCATTACGTTTAACAACAACCTCCGCCCCCAGTTCACAAAAATACTGGTAAAGGTTGTAGGTAAACGAGTCGTAATTATCAATAAGTAACAGCATATTAGCTTATCCGACTGATTTTATTATCATTATCTGTTTTAATGCTATTTTGAAACCGTTATATCCCTGACAAAATAGCTCGTTATTCAACCGACCTGGATACAACGAAGCCGATTATCATAGCACAGGTGTAAAATATAAATAGTAAGTAAGAAAAGCTGTTGATTTATTGCGCAATAACAATAATGACGGTGATTATTCATCAATTAAGAGATAAATAAAGCAAACAAGCGCGGTAATAGAAGATCATATGTCAAAAACAAAGATCAGAAATAATTTTTTTGATCGACAATATCCAGAATGTGAGAACGCATTCTGGATATCTGTTCATTGACTGACTTAGGCTAGAGAAGTGTCTAACCTAATCACCCATTATTCTTTAACCACCTCAGCGGATAAAATCGTCACGGTTTTAACGGGTACATTTTGGTAAGGACCAATATTGCGGGTTTGCACTTGTGAAATTTTATCGACAACATCCATGCCTTTCACTACTTTACCAAACACCGCATAACCAAAATCACGTTGACCGTGATCTAAAAAGGCATTATCAGCAACATTAATAAAGAATTGGCTTGTGGCACTGTCTTTATCTGATGTACGAGCCATTGCAATGGTGCCTTTTAAGTTACGTAAGCCATTATCAGCCTCATTCTTAATCGGCTCTCGTGTCTGCTTTTGTTGCAAATCTGCCGTAAATCCCCCACCTTGGATCATAAATCCGGGGATCACTCGATGAAAAGTGGTCCCGTTATAGTAACCATCTTCGACATACTGAATAAAATTTTTCGTTGTGATAGGGGCTTTTTTATTATCCAGTGACAGTTCAATATTGCCTTCAGATGTGACTAATTTAACAAAGGTCTCTCCCGTTGCAGCCATTGCAAGGCTTGTGGTTGTCAAGGTGCAAGCGGTAACGAGAGTGACAAAAAAACGTTTTAACATGCAGGGATCCTTTACTTTAATAGTCTACAACTTACTTAATATGCAGCGATTTTAATTCGCTGGGGCAAATAGTGCCAATCATTTACCTTTATTTACGCACAATAAACGCATTTACATCATAACAGGGTAAATTTTCATGTTTAATTACTGTTATAAGTCGCTAAATTACGCCAAAATAGAGGGAATAGTTAATTAATCGATTTTCGATTCTCTATGCAAAACTCATCTTAGTATGCATGAGGAAGCGCATTATTTCAGAGAGGCTTATACCATAATGACCCAATTTAATTACCAAAAAGCACATTTCATTATCAGTGCACCTGATATCCGCCATTTACCACCAGATACAGGAATTGAAATTGCCTTTGCGGGTCGTTCTAATGCGGGTAAATCCAGTGCGTTAAATGCACTAACGCAACAAAATGGATTGGCAAGAACCAGTAAAACACCCGGTCGTACTCAACTTATCAATCTGTTTCAAATTGAGGAAGGACGACGTTTAGTCGATTTACCTGGCTACGGATATGCTCAAGTCCCCGAAGAGATGAAACGCAAATGGCAACGCTCTTTAGGTGAATACCTGCAAAAAAGAGAGTGCTTAAAAGGAGTTGTTATTTTAATGGATATCCGTCATCCATTAAAAGATCTCGATATGCAGATGATTGATTGGGCGCTGGATTCAGAGCTTCCGACTCTCGTCTTGCTCACTAAAGCGGATAAATTAGCATCAGGGGCACGTAAAAAGCAGTTAATGGCGGTACAAAATGCACTGTCAGAAAAATCAGGTGATATACGTGTTGAATGTTTTTCTTCTTTGAAAAAAATAGGCATTGATAAATTACGTAATACGTTAAATGAGTGGTTTACTGATACTAACGAACCAGAGACAGAAGCTTAACTCACTATCCGCTTTATTAGGGGAAAATATGGCTTCCCCTTCCATTCTTAGCATTAATCACTCGTGCAAATTTTAGATAAAAAAATGCCCCAGTCGAAATAAAGTCGACTGGGGCAGCTAATATTCAGCTAAATCCGATTACGTGAAGTAAAAGGTCTGAAAGATAGAACATCTTACCTCTGTACCCTACAAGAGATAATGTACTCTATTTTTTTGGCTAATAAAAGCCCTTTTGTAATTTTTTTTCACATGCAAACACGATTCAGCTTGATGTTTATGTATTCAAATGCTCAATAAATGTAGTTTAATTACATATTTATGAGATCTAAATCACCTGTAAAAAGTGCTTAAAAATAAAACAAATCACACAAAATGTGCGGTTTATACAGACTAATTTTGTGATAGGCTTATCGCGAGACCGTAATAAATTTGTAAATTAGCGATAAAATGAGGTATTCATGGCTGTATTAACGCTACTGCATTTTCCTGATGAGCGACTACGCAAAGTTGCTACACCTGTGGAAAAAGTAGATGACGAAATACGCACATTAATCGATGACATGATTGAAACCATGTACGCAGAAAGAGGAATTGGCTTAGCGGCTCCTCAGGTTAATGTCTCTAAACGTATTGTCGTTATTGATGTTTCTGAAAATAGAGATCAACCCATTGCTCTTATTAACCCAGAAATTATCAGTACTGAAGATGAAATAATGGATATGATGGATGGTTGTCTTTCTATCCCAGACTCTTTTGCTCCCACACAACGCTTTCGCTACTTAAAAGTCAAAGCACTAGATAGAAATGGTGATGAAATCGAGCTAGAAGCAGCCGATCTCTTTGCTGGCTGTATTCAACATGAGCTAGATCACCTCAATGGTAAACTATTTATAGACCATTTATCGCCGTTAAAACGTCAACGTATCGAGAAAAAACAGAAAAAATTAAGCAAACTCAACAGCACCCAAGTTGCTTAATGGAATGTATTTAACTTTTGATATTGTTAATACTAATGACTTTTATAGTGTAAGCTCAGTCAAACAACTGGGCTTTTTATTTTTTATCCCCCCACACTTCCTATTGCCCCTTCCCAAGCTTTAAATATAGCAAAGCGGGAAAACCTTATGGCTATCCCGCTTAAATTCATCAGTTAAAAAACCATACTGATATCTATTATAAACAAAGTGTTATCTCGTCATTAATGGGCTTCATCCCAGTTATTACCGACTCCGACTTCGACTTTCAGTGGAATAGCAAGCTCCATGCTACTTTCCATGAGTTTATGGATCATCGCATTTGCTTTTTCTAAATATGACTCTCGTACCTCAAACACTAATTCATCGTGTACCTGCATAATCATATGTACATCATCAGGGCATTCATGACAGATCCAATTATCCACCGCAATCATTGCTTTTTTAATGATATCGGCTGCCGTTCCCTGCATAGGTGCGTTAATCGCTTCACGCTCTGATGCTTTACGTCGGATCGCATTTTTAGAGTTAATCTCTGGCAGATATAAACGGCGTCCATCTAACGTTTCCACATAGCCTTGCTGTGACGCTTGTTTACGGGTACGCTCCATATAATCTAATACCCCTGGATAACGTTCAAAATAGAGATCCATATATCGCTGTGCTTCTTTTCGTTCAACACCAATCTGCTGTGATAAACCAAATGCGCTCATACCATAAATAAGACCAAAGTTGATCGCTTTCGCACTACGACGTTGTTCTGAGGTGACTTCGTCTAAAGGTATACCAAACACTTCAGATGCAGTAGCTCGGTGAATATCTTTCCCTTGAGCAAAAGCATCAAGCAAACCTTTATCTTGCGATAAATGCGCCATAATACGTAATTCGATTTGAGAATAGTCGGCAGCAACTATTTTAAAACCATCACGGGCAATAAACGCTTGGCGAATACGACGCCCCTCTTCATTTCTTACTGGAATATTTTGCAGATTAGGATCACGAGAAGATAAACGTCCTGTCGCAGTCACCGCCTGATGATATGAAGTATGCACCCGCTTAGTTTTACTATTGACCATCAACGGCAATTTATCCGTATAAGTCGATTTTAATTTTGCCAATCCACGATGTTCTAAAATTAAACGAGGTAACTCATGACTATGCGCTAACGCTTCTAACACTTCTTCATTTGTTGAAGGAGCACCTTTTGGTGTTTTCTTGATAATAGGAAGATTGAGTTTTTCAAATAAAATCTCTTGTAATTGCTTAGGTGAAGAGAGATTAAATTCTTGCCCTGCTAACGCGAATGTCTCTTTTTCAATCTCAGCTAAACGTTGAGTGATTTCTTGGGATTGCATGGCAAGCACTTGTGCGTCAATCAATACGCCCTTACGCTCCATGCGTGAAAGCACAGGGACTAATGGCATCTCAATATCGTGATAAACGTGTTTTAGCGGTGCAATCGCCTCTATTTGAGGATAAAGCGCTTGATGCAGTAACAAGGTAATATCAGCATCTTCCGCTGCATATAAGGTCGCTTGTTCAACCTCAATCTGATTAAAGGTAAGTTGCCCCTTACCTTTACCAGCAATCTCTTCAAATGTCGTCGTTTTATGATTTAAATGCTTTTCCGCTAAGGTATCCATATCATGGCGGCTACTCACACTATTTAAGACATAAGACTCCAACATGGTATCAAAATAAATACCGTTTAATTCGATGCCTTCATTTTCCATAATGCCGCGGTCGAATTTCAGGTTTTGCCCAATTTTTAAGATGGTTTTATCTTCTAAAATCGGTTTTAAAGCAGTTAGTACCTCATCAACAGGTAATTGCTCTGGTGCATCTAGATAATCATGACGCAATGGAATATAAGCGGCCTTGCCAGGCTCTACCGCAAATGACAGACCGATTAAACGTGCATCAATATTATTCAAGCTATCTGTTTCAGTATCAAAAGCAAAGGCGGGCGCTTTTTTCAGTACCTCAACCCAGCGCATTAAGCTTTCATGAGTCAATATAGACTCATAGTTCTCTTGAGAGATAACCGGGAAATTGTCTGCAGTTGGCTGCTCTTTGGGTGTTGCGACTTCTGCACTATAGGGGACTGGCGCTTTACGGCTACTGCGTTGAGCTAACCAACCACCATTTTGTAAGTCACTTATCCAGCGTTTAAATTCATAACGCGTAAACATTTCAAGTAACTTATCTAAATTAGGTTCATTAACCACTAAGTCATCAAAGGTTTTATCAAGCGCTACATCTGTTTTAATTGTCGCTAATTGATAAGAAAGTTTGGCAACTTTCTCATGTTCAACCATTTTAGCGCCAAGTGTTTTCGCACCTCGGAAACTCAATGTGGCTATTTTATCAAGCTGTTGATAAATATCCTCTAAGCTACCAAGTCCTTGCAATAGCCCTAATGCTGTTTTTTCACCTACGCCTGGAACACCGGGAATATTATCTGATGAGTCACCCATCAGTGCGAGAAAGTCGATAATCAACTCCGGTGGCACCCCATATTTTTCTTTAACTTCATCGGGGCCTAAAATAACATTCGTCATCGTGTTGATAAGTGTGATATTGGGCGTAACTAGCTGTGCCATATCTTTATCACCGGTACTGATTAACACATTACGACCATCACTGGCTGCTTTTAATGCCAATGTGCCAATCACATCATCAGCTTCAACGCCAGTAATAGAAAGTAACGGTAAGCCCATCGCTTGAACCATTTCATGCAAAGGCTCAATCTGCTCACGCAGATCATCTGGCATTGGTGGGCGATTAGATTTATATTCCTCATACAACTCATCACGGAATGTTTTGCCTTTAGCATCAAACACAACCGCCACATGACTAGGCTTATACTGAATTATTAGGCTGCGTAGCATGTTTAACACACCATACATCGCCCCTGTGGGTTCTCCTTTGCTATTAGTTAGCGGAGGAAAAGCATGATAGGCACGATAAAGGTATGAAGAGCCATCTACAAGGATAAAGGGGTTTTCTGCTATCTGGACCATAATCTGTTCATCATTGTTCTGAGGTTCATTGATATGACTAGAATGCCACATTGCAACGCAATAGACGAATATTACCTGAGATTATTGACAAACTTCTTATCACGATAAACAGATATAATTATCGGTTAGTCACCGACAATCATTGATTCGAATAAATCAAGCAGATCAATTTTATCTTAATAAAAAGACGATAAATATTATTCGTTTTATACAAAATAATGACTAAAAATAATATAGAAACACCTCAATAATATATGATTATTTATATTCTCTATATTATTTTTAATAAAATACGGTAATAAAATACGGTATAGTTAATTAATTAAATAATTGCAGTAAGGCAAGCAATAGTACCGAATAGAATACCGGGAGCATTAGCAATCGCAACGGGATATTCTTTACTTTTCACGCCATAATAAGTCCATAATAAACAGTTTATGGCTGCAACAAAAGGCTGAAATGGGCTAGTTTTAATGCCATTAAGATTGTCCATTATTTGTGGAATATAAGAGACATACATACCACAGGCAGTGACTGTTGCTATCCAACTGACTAATGTGACAATATTAATTTCATTTAGCGTGGCGAGTTTCTGTTTAATTTTCCTCATTAATTTATTTATTGGGTTATTCGCTAATCTAATTCCACGATAAGGAACAAGGCTTGTTGAGGTAGATTCATCGAGTAAAGTAAGATTTTCAGGATCTGTTTCGTTTTGCATCACGCCTCCTACTGTTATTTATCCAATATATAAGAATGAATTTTTTATGTTGGATAATAAATATAACTATTACCAGTTCTAGCATAAGTAAAAGAATATTGTCAAATAAGCAAAATGGGAGAATAAAGCAGTTAAATTAAATGATAAATAATCATTATTAACATAAAATCTACATTCTTCATTATTCTAAGAGGTTAACTATATTAACATTTCCAAATACTAAGCAATTACACTTAGCAACGGAAAATAATAAACTAAAATATAACAAGTTATTGCTTCTTTACCTAAAAAAATTAGCGCAACACAACCATAAACAAGGAACCAAAAGAGTCAGTTCGTTAATATTTATTTACAGTAATATTACAGACTATTTCCCTGACATTACATTGTTTGCGTTATTCATGAATATCCTGTGGATAACTCTGTGAGTATTTTTGTAACCCTATCTATATTAAGTGATTAAGTCTATTTTCACTTTATTAACATAATTAAAAAATCAATGACTTACGATGCATTACTAATTATATTGAATTAATTAGATATACATCAATTAATGTGGATAGTTATATTATGAAGGAAATATGAAGAATAAAAAAATGGCACTCACAAACAATGGGTGCCATTTTTATCTAACATTGGTAGCTATTTCTACTTATCTATCAATTAGCAATAACTTATCAATTATTTTTTCATCAGTAATTGATTGACGACATCAGAATAAGCTTTTGCATACTCTTCTGGTGATTTAGCACTAATGCCATCATTTTTCATTTTATATTTACCATCAATAACCATTGCCGGTACACCATTAATTTGGAAATCAGTTACCGCATTTTGTTGTTGGCTTACCAATGAGTTAACCACAAAACTATTAATTGCTGCATCATAATCTTCCGCTTTTACCCCTGCATTAATAAAGGTAGTGCGAATATCATCAACAGAGCGAATAGATTGTGTTTCTTGTATTCCTTTAAATAAGGCTGGAGAGACTTGGTCTTCAACACCTAATGCAATAGCAACCGCCCATGCACGGGTCATCTCTTTACCTAACGGCCCTAAGAAGTCAACGTGGTAACGAGCCATTTTGGTGTTTTCTGGTACATTTTTTTCAACTGTGCTATTGACCTTATACACTTCAGAAAACTGATAGCAATGAGGGCAATAAAAAGAGAAAAATTCAACCACTTGTGGAGCACCTGCAACAGGCTTAGAAAGGTTTGTATACTGCTTACCTTCAGAAATATCGGCAGCTGAAACACCAAATGCTAACACCATACTTGCTAACGCCAGCCAAATTTTTTTCATTTCGTATTATCTCCTAAAAATTAATACATTGGGCTAAGTTGTAAAGGTGGCTCATTTAATTGCTCCACTTGCCCTTTAAATAAAGCGAGTTGTTTAAACCAAAAGTCTTGCTCTTGAAACCAAACAAAGGTTCTTGGAAAAGCAGGATCCTTCCAGCGCTTTAATACCCATGCGATATAATGCACCATTCTCATCGCACGTAGAGGTTCAATTAATGATAGTTCTCTCACATCAAAATCTTGATATTCATTATAAGACTCAAGCAATGTATCTAGCTGTATAAGCTGATCTTGCTTTGAGCCACTTAATAACATCCAAAAATCTTGAATTGCACTTCCCATACGAGAATCATCAAAATCAACCATAACGACTTCATCACGCCACAATATATTGCCGGGATGACAATCCCCATGTAGTCGTAATTTTTTCCATGTTGAGTCTGATAATTTAGGACTCACTTCATGAATAATTTTATCAATAGCATCAATAAATTGAGATTTTAATTGCGTTGGAACTAAATCACTTTGTTCAAATTCTAATTTTGGCGCGACCAAATAGTCCGCAACAGACAGTGTCGGCCGATATTGATAGCTCTTTTTTCTACCTATTTGGTGGATACGTCCTAATGTCCGCCCCACCTCTTCAAGCTGAAATAGATTATCAGTTTCATATGCTCTTCCCCCAATACTTGGGAATAATGCAAAATAAAACCCTTCATTAGAAAGATGAACTGTTTCGCCTTTTACCTCGATAGGCGCTGCGACAGAAACCTGTGCCTCTTTTAGCGCTAAAACAAATTCATGTTCTTCTTTTATTTGTGAATAACTCCAACGTTGAGGACGATAAAATTTCACCACATAACGTTGTTTGTGCTCATCCATAAACTGAAAAACACGATTTTCGTAGCTGTTTAATTCCGTCAGCCCTGAATCAGGATAAAACCCAATATTAATTAGCGCATCCCAAATACTATCGGGAGACAATCCTTGAAAATTAAATGAGGCAGATATGGCCATGTCCTATCCTGAAATTAATCTTTAATCACACCGCGAGCACGTAAAATAGCTGTTTTGAAATCTTCTTCATAATCTTTCTTGAGCCCAGGAATAACATCTGTGGGTGCGGTATTGCGCATTTTTAGATGATAGATCAAAATATCATCAGTTAGATCAGCAAGTTGACCTTTAAAACCTGCTTCATCCGCCAGTTTCTGTAATAATTGAACTAAGTTTAAATCAGAATGCTCTTCCCATACTGGGTGCAATAATTCCATCACTTCATTAAGACGGTGACATTTCATACAAAAAATCCTTATTATTAAAATAACAACAAAGTACCAAGTATTCTCTAAGAGAAAAAGACAACCTCTGTCAATCTGCGTAAATATTACGCTTTTTTAAAAAAATTGCTGTTGCTTTACATGTAACCAGAATAAGTTCGTGCTTTCTATTACTATATCGTCTTTACTTGATAAGTATTGTTCGCAATTTTTCGCAAACTCATTCACAAATATTGACTATGAAAAACCAGAATATCACAGGCGGTATACTCGCCGGTGGCCAAGCTACTAGAATGGGAGGCGCTGATAAAGGGCTTCAACTCTTACATGGGCTACCTTTATACCTCCATATTGCCCAAAAGTTATCACCACAGGTTGCCTCTATTCTGATTAGTGCAAACCGTAATCTGGAACGCTATCGCCAAAGCCAGTATCCTGTTATCACCGATGAAACCAGCGATTTTTCCGGTCCTTTAGCTGGAATGCTGGCATTATTAAAACAAGCTCAAACCCCTTGGGTTGTGTTTGTTCCTTGTGATGTCCCCTATTTTCCTAGCAACTTGGTTGAAACGCTCTATCGTCACAAAGGGGATGCCTTAGCCGTCTATGCCGACGATGGGCAGCGAGAGCACCCAACACTGGCACTGTTAAATCGTTGTCTTATTCCAACACTTGAGGCTTATCTCGCTCAAGGTGACCGTAAATTAATGCTATTTATGCGCCAAATCGCCGCTAAACCGGTTTTATTTGCTAATCAGGCCGCAGCCTTTATTAATTTAAACACACCTGAAGATATAGCAAACGCCAATCACATAGCAAAATAGGAGCTCATAAGATGACACAAAATCAGTTACCGCTATTAGGGATCACCGCTTGGAGTGGTACAGGTAAAACAACCTTACTAAAAAAACTTATTCCTTTGTTGCGTAACAGAAATATTCGGGTTGGTATGATAAAACATACCCATCATGATATGGATGTCGATAAACCAGGCAAAGACAGCTATGAACTTAGAAAAGCCGGAGCCGAACAAACATTAGTCGCTAGTCAACAACGTTGGGCATTAATGACCGAAACCCCTGATTTAGCTGAGCTGGATTTGTACTATCTCGCTTCTCGTTTTGATGCAAGTAAACTCGATATGATTTTAGTGGAAGGTTTCAAAACAGAGGCTATCCCTAAAATTGCACTTTACCGTCATATCAATGAGCGAAGTGTTAATGAGTTACTGGATGAACATGTGATTGCACTAGCTAGTGATAGTGATTTAGACACATCCCTCCCACTGCTAGATATTAATTCGCCAGAAGCTATTGCTGATTTTATTATTCAGTGGCTAACGGAAAAAAAATAGCCATAAAAAACGCTAAAGAAAGTTGCCCTTCTCTAGCGTTTTATAAAATTGGTTTACCTTAAAATAAGGTAAAATACAGGGTGTCTTTATTTAGCAGGACGAACTGCAATCACTTCAATTTCTACACGCCATGCTGGATTAGCCAACTTAGCCACTTGGAATGCTGAACGTGCTGGTAATTGATTGGTTTTTGAAGCGTCAT
This sequence comes from Proteus sp. HMSC14B05, assembly GCF_001808035.1. NCBI lineage: Bacteria > Pseudomonadati > Pseudomonadota > Gammaproteobacteria > Enterobacterales > Morganellaceae > Proteus > Proteus sp. HMSC14B05. The sequence continues at coordinate 40,101 of NZ_KV791994.1, forward strand.
AGAACTTAGAATAACCGTTCATAAAGCCTTTAAAATCCATAGTGCCGTTATTCTCTTCACCACCAACTAAGAATACTTGCATCTTAACCACGTCTTTCATATCAAGACCAAGGTTATTCAGGTTAGTTTTGATTTGTTCTAAAACATTAATAGTTTGCTCTTCGGTATTACCGTAAGAAGCTAATTCACCTTCTGGTGCATCTGCGGATTTCTTAGTAGGCACTTTACCACTTAAGAAAACCAGATTATTACCTGCGTTAATTTCAACTGCTTCTGAAATAGGCATACCGTCTAATTTATGATGCACAACATTCTCCGCTGCATTTGCACTTGCTACACCAAACACGAAAGGTAAAGCAACAAGTAGACTTTTATAGCGCATGAAAACTCCTTAATGTGTTTAATTACAGTAAAACAAGGGTTTACTTCTTAAAACGATCCAAACTAAACGGCGTTGGATCAATAACAGGTTTCTTGCCCATGACAATATCAGCGGTCACTTCACCCGCTGCTGGGCCTTCGGTCATACCCCACACTGTTGCCGTGTTAATCACTAAGCCTGGGTATTCTTTGACCTCAGAAATGATAGGTAATTCATCAAATGTTGGACTCACAACGGCACCCCAACGTTCAACAACTTCTGATTTTTCAAATACTGGGAATTCTGTTTTCATTCTTTGGAAAACAGCATCTAAGTGTTGCGTATTTTGTGTTGCCGTGGCAACTCGGAATTGTTCGAATGGTGTTTTTTCATCTAAATTCCAAGAGGTCGGCATTTTAAATGAATTAAATAGATCTTCACCAATAGAGAATTCCAACGGTAACTCTCCACCACCTAATAAGTGCATAAATTTAGGCCCTAGCAGGAAGCTATCTTTGACTATTGAACTCGTAAAGATACGTGGTGCAACGGCATAAGTACCATCCGCTTGCTCGCGGAAATGAATACCATTAGGTAAATGCACATTACCACGTGGTGCACCAGGAACCCCTGAGACACGTTGTTGTGATAGATATACATTGAGCGTTGGGATATCAATACCCATATTGCCCATAAATAAACGCGACCAGATACCCCCGGCGAGTACAACTTGAGACGTTTTAATCGCCCCTTTCTCACTCACCACATCAGAGATTTTACCACCCGCAGTTTCAATACCTCTTACTGCACAGTTGGTATAAATTTTCACACCGATTTGTTTGGCATAACGAGCGAGTGCAGGTGTGCCTGTTTCAGGATCAACAGAGCCTGAATCTTCTTCAAATGCAGCAACAGTCCATGGCGTTTGAGCACCGACTAAGCGATTTGATAGCTCTTCACCTTTAATGATGCGAGTATTTAATGGTGTATCAAAACCTGCCGCTTCTTTAGCTGTTTTGATCCACGCTTGAGCTTTATCTAATGCTTTTTCATCCGCCAGCGCTTCTACACGACCTTGAGTACGATAACTGGTATCTGCACCAATTTTCTCATTCATGCCACGCCATAATATTTTCCCATAATGGTGTAATGGGAAGATTTCTGGCGATGTTTGGTAACTAATAATTTGGCTGTATGCACGGCCTGATTGCTCACCGGCAATCTGACCCTTTTCTAAGATAGTGACACTCATACCACGTTCAGCAAGGTTAATAGCGGTCATGATCCCCTGAATACCGGCACCAATAATCACTACATCTGCTTCTTTAGGAAGAGCCCCTTGCGTACCTTCAACAAATGATGCTCTAGATTTAGCTTCCACAAATTTGCCGTCACGGCGAACCATTGGAACTAAAGCCGCACCACCTGCTAAAACGCCTGCAGCACCAACACCTAAAAGTAGCTTTCTCCTTGAAATGTTCATCTTTTACCTCAGTAATAGTCTTACTATTTATATTGTTATTAGATTATTTTTTAGAGGCTTTATAATATCATGTTTTATTATAATGTTAATGAATATAATAATTTGTTAATAATACTAATAGGACATAATACCATTAGAAACATTATGGTTACTTATAAAAAAAAACCTATTGATAATAAAGTGGAACAAAAGAGTCGAAATAAGTATTAACTTGAATTAAAAGGAAAAGTATGTCTTAGATGGAGGTATTGATCAGAAAGGGCATAAATATTTTATTAACATTTAACGACTGATGTTGTATTTAAAGCGACCATTTATGCTGATAAAATAAATAGACTCGATAGCACGATTAGCTAAAATAAAAAGCGAATACCACTATAGTAGTACTCGCTTTTTAATTAAATGTGAAAAAATTAACGCATTGTCACAAATTCTTCCGCCGCCGTTGGGTGGATAGCAACAGTATCATCAAAATCTTTCTTCGTGGCACCCATTTTTAATGCCACTGCAAAACCTTGCAACATTTCATCCATGCCAAAACCAATACCGTGGATTCCGACAATTTTTTCTTCAGCACCCACACAGACTAATTTCATCCGACAAGGCTGACGATGGCGTGTCACTGCACTATACATGGCAGTAAAAGAAGATTTATAGACTTTCACTTGCTCAGCGCCATATTGCTCAATAGCTTGAGGTTCCGTTAAACCCACAGTACCAATAGCTGGGTGACTAAATACCACTGTTGGAATATTGGTATAATCTAAATGTTCATTAGGTTTATTATTAAATAATCGCTCTGATAAACGACGTCCAGCGGCTACCGCAACAGGGGTTAATTCTACCGCACCTGTGTTATCACCTACGGCATAAATACCGGGCACATTGGTATTTTGGAATTTATCAACCTGAATATACCCTTTTTCATTTAGCTTAACACCCGTAGCCGCTAAATTGATATTATCTGTAGCAGGTTCACGACCAATCGCCCAAATTAAAGTATCTACCGTCTGCTCTAAGCCATTTTCAAGTTGTAACGTTAAGCTACCGTCGGCATTTTTAACCACAGCTTTAGGAACTGCATGGGTGTGTAATTTAGGCCCTTCCGCTTCCATTACTTCCACCAGCGTATCGACGATTAGTGGATCAAAACTACGTAATGGTGCATGTTTACGCACAAATAAGTGTGTTTCACTCCCTAACGCATTTAATACACCCGCTAATTCAACAGCAATATAGCCGGCACCCACAACAGCAACACGTTTTGGTAATGCGCTAAGTTCGAAGAAACCATCAGAGTTAATACCATATTCAGCCCCTGGAATGTTTGGCTGAATAGGACGGCCTCCCGTGGCGATAAGTATATTATCTGCGGTAATTTTTTCACCGTTTACTTCAATAGTATGCGCATCAACAAAACGGGCAAAGCCTTGGATAACATCAACTTTATTATTACCTAATACACGTTCATAAGATTGGTGGATACGATCAATATAAGCAGTACGGCTACTGATTAATGTATCCCAATCAAAACGGTTTACTGTAGTATCAAAACCATAATCAGGACCGTATTGATGAATTGCTTCGGCAATTTGCGCAGCATGCCACATCACTTTTTTCGGGACACAACCGACATTAACGCAAGTGCCACCTAGCGCTTTCGCTTCAATTAATGCACATTTTTGGCCATACATAGCCGCTCTATTGATTGATGCGATGCCACCACTACCGCCACCGATGGCGATATAATCGTAATGTTTGCTCATAATTGATCTAATCCATTTATCTGTAGAAAAATAGGTACCTAACAGGCTAATTCTTTCATGTAATAAAGTCTATTATGACAAATTTTATTACTTAGCAGGTTAGGTTTTCGCTTTTACAGTAATAGGTAAAACAGTAATAAATGATTTATTCTGGTACAACCCATTCAACTAATGTGTGTCCAGTACCTTCAGGAACCAAGGTTTTATGTAGCCAAGGCAAGATAGACGCCATTTGTGATGCCAATTTCCAAGGTGGGTTAATAACAATCATACCTGATGCTGTCATACCTAGTTGATCACTATCTGGTTTCACTGCCAACTCAATTTGCAGAATTTTACGAATACCGGTGGCCTCTAGCTCTTTTAGCATCCGTTTAATTTGTTGGCGATGCACAACAGGATACCAAATTGCATAGGTCCCGGTGGCGAAACGTTTATAGCCTTCCACAATGCCTTTAACAACCGCACTATAATCTTGTTTAAGTTCATAAGGTGGATCAATTAAAGCAAACCCACGACGACTGGCGGGAGGGAGTTTTGATTTTAATTGTCCAAAGCCATCTTCCCGACACACTCTCACACGTTTATCGCGAGAAAATTCCGTACGTAATAAAGGGAAATCGGTGGGATGTAATTCAGTTAGCATTAACAGATCTTGCTCACGCAGTAATTTAGCAGCCAATAAAGGAGAGCCGGGATAATAACGTAACTCATCAGATGTATTTAACGAACCGACCGCCTCCAAATAAGGCAAGATAAGTTCAGGCACCTCTTCTTGTTGCCATAAGCGTGCAATGCCTTCTAAGTATTCTCCCGTGCGAGTCGCATGTGCATTAGTGAGCTGATAACGTCCAGCGCCAGCATGAGTATCCAAATAAAGAAACGGTTTTTCTTTCTCTTTTAAAGACTCAATAATCAGGGTTTGAACAATATGTTTTAATACATCGGCGTGGTTGCCAGCGTGGAAACTATGACGATAGCTCAGCATTCTTTATCTTCCGTTAGAAATGGGCATAGCAAAGTAATTAACTTACTCTGAAAAGAGTGAATAAGCTAAGTGTATCAGAAAAAGCTGAACTTCTTTATTGAAAGAAAAAGAAACATTGAGTCTTGGCAGGCAGAGGTTATGATAAATCAATATTTAACTTAAGTCAGATAAAGGAATAGAATGAAAAAATATATTTTTACTGCAATTATTCTTAGTTTAACAGCTAGTTATGCATCAGCAGAAACAGCGGTTAATGGTTGTGACATCAAAAAACAGAATATTCAACGACAAATCGACTATGCCAAAATGCATGGTAATCAATATCGAGTACAAGGCTTAGAGCGAGCACTTAATAAAGTAGAACGTTATTGCACTCCAGAAAAGGTTGTTGAAGATACCCGCCTAGAATTACGTGAAAAACAACTGGAAGTGAAAGAGCGTGAATTAGAATTAAAAGAAGCACAACTTAAGGGAGAGCGCGATAAAATTACTAAAAGAGAAGATAAACTTGCGCAAGCAAAAGCTGAGTTGAAAGCAGCTGAAGAAGAGTTAGAGCTACTCACAAAAAAATAATGCCCCGTAAATTCCCATTATGTTAAGCCATATAATGGGAATTATTATTCATTCGAACTACCTGCTAATCATAGGTTTGCTTAGATAAAAAGCGCATAACTGTTAAAAATATCATCATACTTAAGCCAAAGCAGACAACTCTGCTACCCTAATAGATAGCTAATGATAATAAGCATTAAGTTATGTAATAGGCATAACCTTATGCTATTTTTCAATAATCATTATCATAATAGTACTCAATTCTTAAGAATGGACTGATTTAATTAAAGAGGATATATGTCAGAAGAGACACAGAAAAAGGCATCCAATAAAAACACTCAACTGACTCAGCCCATTAAGCATGGGTTAGAAAAAGGGCTTCATGGTGGAAAAAAAGCCATTGGTATTGGTATAAAATTCACTAATTTTGTTACCAACATTCCCTTTATTGCTCACCTTATTCGAGCGGCAGAGCGTTTTACTGACCGAATGGGAAACCAGTTTGGTGCGGCTATCACTTACTTCTCATTTTTATCATTAATTCCCGTATTAATGCTCTCTTTTGCTTGTGCGGGTTTTATTTTAGCTTCAAACCCTGATTTGTTGGCCAAATTAATTACTGGAGTTGCCAATAGTATTGATGATCCAACTTTAGCCTCAACCGTTCAACAAAGTATTGATACTGCGGTTCGTCAACGTACAACCGTAGGTTTAACAGGGTTAGCCATCGCCTTGTATTCTGGTGTTAACTGGGTCGGAAACTTACGCCAAGCCATTTTGGCTCAATCTCGCCCGATATGGGAACGCAACAAAGAAGATCAAGAAAAAATTTACTTTCGTTATTTTCGCGATTTTTTAGCCCTTATCGGTTTACTTGTTGCACTTGTTATCACTATTACACTAACCTCCGTTGCTGGCTCCGCACAAAAATTGATTGTGCATACATTAGGTTTAGATGGTATTGAATGGCTCACACCTGCTTGGACAACCATTGGTTTAACTATCTCTATTAGTGCCAATTATCTGTTATTTTTGTGGATATTGTGGATCTTACCTCGTCACCAACCTAAACGTATCTCATTATTAAAAGGAACGCTTATCGCCGCAATTGGCTTTGAGATCTTAAAGTCGGTGATGACATGGTTATTACCTAGATTAGCCAGTTCACCTTCTGGTGCAGCTTTTGGCTCTGTGATTGGTTTAATGGCTTTCTTCTACTTTTTTGCACGACTAACACTCTTTTGTGCCGCTTGGATTGCAACAGATGGACCTAATATGCGCAAAGAAAAACACAAGAGTGAAACGCAATCTATCACCTAAAATTGTAACCTCACGAGATAGGGTTAATTCCCTGCATTAACCACCTATCAATAATGTAAAACGTAATAAGGAAAAATAAATGCCATACGTTAATATTAAAATTACCCGCGAAGGTGCAACAGCAGAACAAAAAGAACAATTAATTGCTGGGGCAACACAGCTTTTAGTGGATGTGTTAGGCAAAAATCCTGCGACAACTGTCGTCGTTATCGATGAAGTTGATACAGATAACTGGGGGATAGGTGGTAAAACAGTAACCGATTTACGTGCCAGTGCAAAAAAATAAGCTAGCGGTTTAACATATAACGATAAAAAAGCTGAAAATAGCGTTAGGCTATTTCCAGCTTTTATTTATTAAGTTAATGCCGTACTACTTATCTATTTTGTCTGTTGTGCATCTGCCTGCACCGAAGCTTTTTCACCAGTAGTTAACGATGTTTTAGCCGTGTTTGAGCTATTCGCTGTTTCTGGGTGAACTTGCTTTTCAAATTGCACACGCAATTCACCCAAGTTTACCGTTGGCGTCTCGCTACTTTGCGTTAATACAAAAGTGATATCCTCAGATAGAATTCTCGATAACTCTTGATTTAACATCTCTTTCGTTAAACCCGCTAAAAATGCTTGGCGTAAACGCTGATATTGCTCTGGTGGAATATCAATAATATTGCTTTGCTGAGACAATAAACGCTGATTAATTAAGATAGAAGTACTTGTTTTGGCATAACGCGCAAACAATTGAGTGAGTTGAATTTGCTTTTCTTGAAGTAAATCTTGATACAATTCATCACTGACACCTTGATTACGTAATTCGCCAAGCTCTTCCCCCACCCAAGTGGCAAGTGCAGGAATATTTGCCGTTGCTGTATCAACATTTAACGAGCAACTGGCTCGTTGATATTGCACTCGACAATCGATATTCACTTGCGTACTTTCTTTTTCTTTACGCTGTTCGAGACTACGACCTAAGTGCACAAAAATCACTTCACGCGCTAAATCACTTAACCAATAACGGCTCAGTGTGTCAGAATCTTTCACTGGTGACCAATCTAGATCCCAAATAAGAGAGATTTGGTCATTTTTTCGCATGGGTTCTTGCACATACAATGTTTCTGGTTTCATATCGGCAAGAACAGGCACAGGCACAGGTGTCACGCGTTTTCCTTCAAGAGAAGAAAATGCCTGATTAATACTTTCGGTTAAGATACGATTATCAACATTACCGGCAATATATAACGTCATCATATCTGGGGTATACCAACGCTGTTGATAATCTGATAACTCTTTTGTATTTACCGAATGATTAACCGGTTTACCTGGATTATGGCCTTTTAGATTTGAGCCTTCTAGACGTGAACGCCAGATAGGATCATCAATATTAGCGGGAAAAGTCACCACCGGAAGCGGTGATTGAATCGCATTTCGAACCGCATCTTCTGTATATTGTGCCGGTTTTGCTATACCCGACAATAATGCAAAGGCATCTTTTAATAATTCAGGCTGGTTATTGGGCAAGCTTAAGTTATAAACCGTAAAGTCATAAGAGACGATCATCGGTGGCAATGGATAATCAGGATCGAATGCATTTTTCCAAAGATTATCGCGTTTTTCTGGTGTTAATCCGGTGTTTTCTAACACATTCAGTTTTGACACCAGAGATGAAAACCCTGTTTCACTGCGCTTTTCTGATAAAGAGCCCGTATTCACTAATAAGCGAATTTGGATCCTATCATTTGGACGTTGTGGTGTTTGTAAAATTTGCCATTGGAAACCATTTGCGAGTCGCCCTTCTTGCCAAGCAGGATCAGGCTGCAGTGCTTCAGCTTGAACCTGACAAATAGCAGCGCTGAATATAACGCTTCCCAATAAAATTCGTGTCATTGCACCCTGCATGTGAACCTCTGTTTTATTAATCCTTGGTATTAAACCACTTATGAGGTTTAACAATAAATGCCGGAAGACATGTTAGATGTAAAATGTCTGTATGTTGCGTTGTCATCTTTATCACCACAGAACGCTAAAATAAAATCACTCACGTGATTAGAGTCATAGTGGTGTAAGAAGGTTCAGATATCTGACTCTTTTTGATCAGATTTTTGTTGATTATATCCTTTAATCAGCAAACCAATCTCATCATCACGATGAGATTCTGAACACGACAACATCGAAACCTGATTACTTTTATTAAGAGTCACAGCAATGTGGCGCAACGGTTTTACCATAATACGATTAATACACCAGCTAATTGCAATAGTGAGGATAAGACCCATTAATAAATAAGTCGTCAACATCAGTGCGACAGTATTACTCGCAAAACGATAAAAACGGTTAGTATCTGCCTGTAAAATAAGATGACTGGTATAGGCTTTATCGTCAGCGGAGGTAATACCTAAAGGCTGTAAAGGGATAGTCACTTCAACAGGGATGCCAAACAGCCAACGTGAAAATTGAGAAACTGATTTTTTCGGTGCAAAATCTAAGTTCATCACCTGAACATTTTCGGGTTGTGTCACAATCGCTTTACCCAGTATCCCGGTCGTTTTTAAACTAATGATCAGTTGTTTGGCATCATTTAAATCTGAACGCAATAGCGCATCAGCCAGCGGTTGTTGTATACTGACTGCCGCATTAAATAGCTGATTTTGATAATCTTCTCGGCGTTGATCAATCAAATAAACAAGCTGAATACTAATAAAAATAGCAATAGTCACCAACGTGACACCTGCAACAGCTGCCATCTGTTTGATTGTTAGTGAACGTTTGAGATGAGGTTTCATCAGTGCTATTTCCAGTAACCATGCTTGAACAACGGTGATTATACTGTATTTTTTCGATTATGTATCACAATCAATAAAGAAAAAACACACGAAAGCCTGCATCTCTACTCAGGTTAAAATCAATAAAAAGAATTATCTGGCTATAAACACAAATAGCCAGATAATATTCATCTTTTTTAGATGATAATTTTATTACTCTTTTAATTGTTATTATTAAATATCATCATTTAAATTATTTAGTTTTATGTGGATTAATATCGAAAATAACCTTATCATTCTCCGTTATCTTGCTAGCGAACTTAAATAAGCTATATTCATTAATTAAAGAAGTTTTAAACTGACCTTTAATATTAATTTCATTATCAGCTATCAAATCTATATAAGTTTTGCTTAATCCATCATCTGAAAGAGTTTCTTTAAATTTAACATCTGTTATATTTATGTTATCTCCATGTGCAAAAATTTGACCAAAACCAAGCATAGATAGTTTATTTAAATTAATATCATTAAGCTTATTTTTATCTAAGCTATTATTGTCGTTACCATCTCCTATCGGGATATTTCGATAACCTAAAAATCTGATACTGCTATTTCTCAGCGCAAATCTACCCGAGTAGTTATTATCTTGATGGGCATTAAATGAGACACCAGAATTTCTGACATAAGAAGTTGTTTTATCAATATCAACATTAATATTTCTCCCATTAAATAAAACTTCGCTATTTATAATAGCTAGTTTACCTTTAAAGTTAATATTGTCACTTTCTATATATTGAAGTGCTGATCCTATTTCTTTACCCTCAGCCTCCAACTTTCTTTTTTCTGCTTGTTTAGCTTCATCGATTTTAAGAACAGCACTCTGGATCTTGTTATATTCTGCTTGCTGTTGATCAGCAACTCTCCTAGCTTCAGTAGCTAGTTCTCTTATTTTCTTTAGTCTATTTTTATGTATATTATGAGGCTCTAACTCCATTATTTTTTCTTCTAATGCCTCTAATTCTAATGCTATTTCAGCTGATTTTTTTGCATCTATTTCAAGAAAATATAACTTCATAGATGCTAACATGAACATTAGATCTACTTCATTATATGCTCTAAATTCATTTTTTTTATTAATAATTCCGAATACTGATTTTTCATTAGCATTAATTTCTTTATTACGAATGATATTGATTTTTTTAGTGATTAAATCCCCATCAAGATTAAAAATGCCACCTTGTAGAGAGAAAAGATCTGTTTTTAATGAACTATTTTCTAAAATAGAGAGACCTTCTTGGTTATCTTTAGATAGCTCTTTTCCTTGGTCACCTTTCCAATCATAATCAACAAAACTAACCGTTTCATAGCCATTGATCACATTAAAAACTGGGATTTTATTTTTACCCAATATATTAATACGATTAGAAAAAACATTGATTATTTGTTTTTCATTGAAATTATTAACATTCTTTAGATTAACATAACCATCTGATAAGTAAATTTTTTTGCCTGTAATACTATCTAACTTCCCTGAAATTAACATCACCTTATCTGAACCTGAAAATTGACATCCGTAGCAATCAATTCCATTTGGATTGGCGATAATCAATTCTGCATTTTGTCCTAAAACAGAGATTTTACCCTCTAATGAACTCGTTTTTTTTGAAGTCACTTCGTTAAGAATAACTTTTGCTTTTGCCTCGCTATTATCAATATTAACGCCTTCTTTTCCAACATTAAATTGTTCAAAATAGTTAACTGATAAATTCATATCGTTTGCTTTGTTGATAGAAATAGTTTCTGAACCATCTCCATTCTTGCTCACTGTTGTGTTTGCAGATTTTCCTGCATCTACAATAACGTTATTGGCTACTGCACTATTATGTATAAAAGCAAATGAAATAGAGATAACTAGAAGATTTAATGATGGCAATTTTTTATAAAACATAACGTCCCTTTTATTTAGTAAATTTAAAGGGAGACTAAATAATAAGAAACGCTAGTCATATAAAAATAAGAACAACATATAATATCATTGTTCTTATTTTATAAACCAAATTTATCAATCTATTGATTAAAACTCGCCGTGATCTTGCTCTACGGCAAAACAAGCAATTAACTGCCCATGATACTCTTTTAAAGTCGGTTGTAATTGTGTACACATTCCAAATGCGCGCCGACAACGAGCAGCAAAAGCACATCCTGGTGGTGGATTTAACGGACTAGGTAATTCACCCGTTAATTTAATTCTCTCTCGCCTTAATGTCGGTGTTAATCTTGGTGTTGCTGATAATAACGCTTGGGTGTAAGGATGTTGTGGGTTTTCAAATATCTGTGCTTTAGTGCCCTTTTCAACACAGCGCCCTAAATACATCACCACCACTTCATCTGCAATATGTTCAACAACGGAAAGATCATGGGAAATAAAAACATAAGAAAGTCCCATCTCTTGCTGGAGATCCATCATTAAATTAAGCACCTGAGCTCGCACAGAAACGTCTAGGGCAGATACAGGCTCATCAGCAACCACAATATCAGGTTCAAGCATTAAACCACGGGCGATAGCAATACGTTGGCGTTGTCCTCCTGAAAACATATGCGGATAACGACTATAGTGCTCAGCCTTTAAACCTACTTTCGCCATCATAGAAAGTACTTTTTCTTTACGATCTTGTGCACTTAACGTGGTATTAATTAATAGAGGCTCTTCTAATATTTGCCCCACTTTCTTACGTGGATTTAATGATCCATAAGGATTTTGAAAGACAATTTGGATCTTTTGGCGCCGTAATTTTTCCGCTGATTTATCTTTAACTAATAAATTTTGCCCTTGATATGAAAGCTCTCCTGAGGTTGGTACTTCAATCATCGTTAATAATCGACCTAAGGTTGACTTACCACAGCCAGACTCCCCAACCACGGCTAATGTTTTTCCTCGCTCGAGCTCAAAAGAGACGCCATCTAGTGCCTTAACGGTTTTTTCCTTCGCAAAAAGTCCACCTTTAACGCTGTAATATTTGGCAAGATTAACCGCTTTTAATAAAGGCACGGCAGTATTCGGATTAACATTAGCCATATGTTGGTCTCCCTGTATCATCCAATGGTGTATGACATTTCACTCGATGTTTACCCATCTCTTTCAATTCGGGCTCTATCTGAAAACAAGTATCCTGTGCATAGGGGCAACGAGGATTAAGTAAGCATCCCATCGGTCTATCATAACGTCCCGGAACCACGCCCGGTAATGACTCAAGCCGAGCTTTATCACTCGCAAATTCAGGTAATGCTTTTAATAAAGCTTGGGTATAAGGATGGCGAGGCGCTTTGAAAATTTCTGTTGCGAGGCCTGATTCAACAACTTGCCCTGCATACATCACAATAATGGTATCTGCAGCTTCTGCGACTAATGCCAAATCATGAGTAATTAACACTAATGCCATATTTTCTTGTTTTTGTAATTCAAGTAATAGCTCGATAATTTGCGCTTGAATGGTGACATCAAGCGCAGTGGTTGGCTCATCAGCAATCAATAATTTAGGTTGGCAAGCAATTGCCATCGCAATCATCACCCGTTGGCTCATCCCACCCGACAGTTGATGAGGATAAACATTTAAACGTGATGCGGGATCAGGAATACCCACCAGCGTTAATAGATCAATCGCCCGCTGTTTACGCGTACGATGACTTCCTCCTTGATGAACTTTGAGGGCCTCCATAATTTGATAACCGACCGTAAAACAAGGGTTAAGGCTTGTCATCGGATCTTGAAATATCATGGCAACCTCAGCACCAACCAAATCACGACGTTCAGATTCAGAAATTTGCATCAGATCACGTCCATCAAATTGCAAGGCTTGTGCTGATACTCGACCGGGAAAATCAATAAGCCCCATAATCGCTAATGAACTGACTGATTTCCCTGAGCCTGACTCGCCAACAATGCCCACTACTTGACCTTCTTCTACTTGATAACTGATCCGGTCTACCGCTTTAAACGGAGTATCTTCATCACCAAAGTGAACTGATAATTGATTTATATTTAATAACGCCATGCTCTTACTCCGTTACTGCTTTAATTTTGGATCGAGTGCATCTCGTAGACCGTCACCCATTAAGTTAAAGGCTAAAACCGTCAACAAAATAGCTAACCCCGGAAAAGTCACTACCCACCATGCACTTTGGGTAAATTGCAGTACATCAGATAACATGGTTCCCCATTCTGGTGTCGGTGGCTGTGCGCCCATTCCCAAAAAACCTAAGGCAGCCATATCTAAGATGGCATTAGAAAAACCTAAAGAGGCTTGCACAATTAAAGGAGCAAGGCAGTTAGGCAAGATATTGATAAACATTTGGCGTATAGAGCCTGCTCCCGCAACACGAGACGCCACAACATAATCACGGTTAATTTCTGTTAACACTGCCGCACGCGTCAGTCGAACATAATGAGGTAGGGCAACAAAGGTTAAAGCGATTGAAGCATTAATAATCGAAGGCCCAAAAATAGCCACTAACACTAATGCTAATAAAAGACTGGGTAATGCCAGCATAATATCGACTACGCGCATAATGGCGATATCAACGATGCCACCAAAATAGCCGGCCATTAAACCTAAAATAATGCCTAAAATCAGTGAAAGTATAACGACAATGCAACCAACGAGTAATGAAAGACGCGCACCATACATTAAGCGAGAGAGAATATCCCGCCCAACATCATCAGTACCTAAAATAAAACTCCAGCTTCCTCCTTCTTGCCATACAGGGGGCGTTAGAAGAAACTCACGAAACTGCTCATTAGGTGCATGAGGCGCTAAAACGCCTGCAAGGGCCGCTATCAACAGCATAATGACAATATAAATTAAGCCAACAACCGCCCCTTTATTTTGTTTGAAATAGTGCCAAAACTCTTGAAAGGGGGTCATTGGCACCGGTGCACTAATGACCGGTGTTACGTTATTTTCAGCCATGATGCACTCCTTATTTCTTATGACGGATACGTGGGTTAACAATGCCATATAGCACATCCACTAATAGATTCACGAAAATGATCATAGTGGCAATGAGCAATACTCCCCCTTGAACAACAGGGTAGTCTCGACGTTGTAGAGCATCAATTAACCAGCGACCTAACCCCGGCCATGAAAAAATAGTTTCTGTCAGTATCGCTCCGGCTAGCATCGTACCAACTTGTAAACCAATCACCGTCACAACAGGTAACATTGCGTTACGTAATGCATGGATCAAAATCACTCGTGCACGACTTAATCCTTTTGCTCTGGCAGTGCGAATATAGTCTTCTCCCAATACTTCCAACATTGCCGAACGCGTCATGCGCACAATAACCGCTAATGGAATAGTCCCAAGCACAATGGCCGGTAAAATAATATGGTGTAGCGCATCAAGAAAACCACCTTCTTCCCCCCAAAAGAGCGTATCAATCAACATAAATCCCGTTAGTGGATAGCTATCATCTAGAAAGACACTATCCGCCAATCGGCCTGATACAGGTGTTAGATCAAGCTTCACTGAAACGAGCATAATCAGCATGATCCCCCACCAGAAGATAGGCATAGAATATCCTGCAAGTGACACACTGATTGCCGTATGATCAAAAATAGAACCTCGTTTTACTGCCGCAAGCACCCCAACGGGAATGCCCACTGAAACAGCAAAAATCATGGCACAAATACCTAGCTCTAAGGTTGCTTTAAATCGTGGCAAAAATTCATCCCAGACAGGAATACGACTTTTTAGTGAAATACCTAAATCACCGTGCATAATGCCGTTAAGGTAATTTAAATATTGTTGCCATAGCGGTTTATCTAGTCCTAATTCCGCCATTAAATAAGCGTGACGCTCTGGTGATAATCCACGCTCTCCCGCCATAATCATGACCGGATCACCCGGAATAAGATGGACAAAAATAAAGGTTAATAACGTAATTCCGATAAACGTTGGGATCACGAGCCCCAAACGCTGAAGGATAAATTGCAGCATATCCTAATTCTCTTTTTACACATCAGCTAAAAGATAGCGCTGATAAATCAGGGGAAAGCCCCTGCGCTCACAGTGTACTGAATGTATTGATTATTATTGGATAGCGGTACTTCTCTAAACGCTCAGAGAAGTACCGTGGTAAAGATAACTCAGCTCGTTAATATCACGACTATTTTAGAGAGACATTATTAAAGTGGTGTTTACCTAATGGGTCGACCACATAGTTCTCTACTTTTTTACTGATTGGTTCATATACCGTGGAGTGAGCAATAATCAGTGCTGGCGCTTGGTCATGCATCACCACTTGAGCTTGCTTATATAACTCAACACGCTTATCGTGATCTGCCGTGATCCGCGCAGGCTGGATCAGATCTTCAAACGGCTTATAACACCATTTCGAGTAGTTAGAGCCTTGCTCTTTCGCAGCGCAACTAAACAGTGTGGCAAAAAAGTTATCAGGATCACCGTTATCTCCCGTCCAGCCCATCATCACAGCTTGGTGTTCACCTGATTTAGCACGTTTCAGATATTCACCCCACTCATAACTGACGATCTTGGTTTTCACACCAATTTTTTCCCAGTCAGCTTGTACCATTTCAGCCATACGGCGAGCATTAGGGTTATATGGCCGTTGCACTGGCATCGCCCATAAATCGATAGTAAAGCCATCTGCAAGGCCGGCCTCTTTTAGCAATGCTTTGGCTTTTTCAGGGTTATATTCATAATCGACGATATCATCGTTATAACCCCACATTGTCGGTGGAATAAGATTCTTCGCTTTCTGACCTGCACCTTGATAGACAGCTTCAATAATGGCGTCTTTATTCACAGCCATACTTAATGCTTGGCGTACTTTTTGGTTATCGAGCGGTTTTTTCTCCACATTAAAAGAGATATACCCCACGTTTAATCCGGGTTGTTCCAGTAGCTGGATATCTTTATTTTGTTTCATCTTGGCGATATCAGCAGGATTTGGGTAAGGCATTGCCTGACATTCGTTCTTTTGTAATTTGGCATAACGAACTGAAGCATCTGGCGTAATAGAGAAAACTAAACGATCTATATCAGGTTTTTTCCCCCAATATTTATCGTTCGCTTTATAAAGAATACGTGAGTCTTTTTGATATTGTTGCAGTTGGAAAGGTCCCGTACCAATAGGATTGAGATCCACTTTCTCAGGAGTCCCTGCTTTCATCATATTATCTGCATACTCGGCAGAAAGAATAGATGCGAAGTCCATTGCCATATCAGCCAAGAAAGGCGCTTCTGAACGGGTAAGTACAAAACGAACCGTATTGTCATCCACTTTTTCGATCTTCTCGATCATGTTATTCATATCCATCCCGGTGAAATATTCATAACTTCCACCAGAGACTTTATGATAAGGATGATTTGGGTCCATTTGACGCATAAATGTATATATCACATCATCTGCGTTAAATTCACGAGTGGGCTTAAACTCTTTGTTGCTATGCCAACTAACCCCTTTACGTAAATGGAAAGTATACACCTTACCATCATCACTCACTTCCCAACTTTCAGCTAAGCCGGGAGTAATTTCTGTGGTACCGAGTTTAAACTCAACTAAGCGATCATAAAGCGGTACTGAACTTGCGTCATAAGTCGTACCTGAGGTAAATAGTTGGGGGTTAAATCCTTCCGGTGAGCCTTCTGAACAGTACACTAATGTTTTCGCTTGCACACCTGCTGAAATAGCCAAAGCGAGTAAGCCGATTGTAGCGGTTAGCAACCCTGTCTGTTTTTTGGAGCTTCTCATCATTATTCTCCGTCATTATTCTGTTGTGTTTTTTGGTTTCCTGTTTAAAAACGGAATACCTTTTTATTTTGTCATTGTTCAATTAACCAACTGTATTCATTTCCGTCAATAAGGGGCTTTACGCCAAAATGAACAAGTTGCAAACATAAACGAAACAAATACCAAACAATTACAGGATAAAAATTGGACAAATTGATTTAATGGTAGAGAATTAAACCACACATTAAGTAAGTCTTAAGTTAAATGACTATTTAAAAAAAAACGATATTTTGTGATTGAACGCTTAAATATTAAACGAATATATTGAAATGAAACAAAGAAGTGGGTGGTTTATTCTGTTAGTAGTGAAGAATAACACCAGTATATAGAAGATAATCAGCGCAATACTCCGTTAATCCAAAGAGAGAAAAATACCTTTTTCTCTCTTTGACTACTAGTATGCTATATAAGCCAATAATCTATAGTTAATTATTAAATAATTTATAAAAACAGTAGTAAAAAATATAAAATCAACCTCCATAATCAGAAGTTAAATTGGGTATTAAAATTAAACTGCGATCCTGTCGCTTCTCGACTAGAAGGGGCTGATAACGGTATGCTCCATACTAACTGATAACTTAGTTTCTTAAAGCTACCTTCTAATCCTATTGCCGCACCAACTAAATATTTATTTTTATTATAAAAAATGTTTTTTCTATCTTCTGAAACGGAACCATAATCTATGGCGGAAAATAGCATTTGGTTATTCAAGGGTGTAAGCCAAGTAACCTTATGCCGGGAAACAAACTGATTGGCATCAGAATAACCTTTGCCGGACTCAAAACCATACACGCTATACAGACCACCAATGGTTGCTTTATCAAGTAATCCATCAATATCTGAGCGAGTCAGTTGAAATATCATTTCTGGTTGATAAAAAAATTGCTGTGAAGTGATTTTAAAAGGAATTAATGCATCAAAATTAAGATTAAAAATGGGTACACCATTAAGGGAATCTATCGGTGATAGTCTTGCGCCAGGAATAAAAATACTCTGCTTATAATGAAGTTTAGCATTAAGGAAACCCCCTCTCATAAAGCGATAATTTTGCTCAATACCCGCATTAATATAAGGACTGCGACGCTCATGGACTGATAAGCGATAGCCTGACACTTCATTGCGATAAGTGTAATATTGTATTCCACCACTTAAAGTCACCGTACGCTGTGTTGAAGGTCTAAATTGGCGCTGGATCTCAAAAGAAAGAAGCTGTTGACGCGTTTTTTGTAACTCTTTTGTCGTTTCAGAGACTCTCATTTTTGAACCAATATCATAACCAAATAATGTCGCACGCCAATAATGATAAGGTACTTGCCATAAAAAGATCTGCTTTTTGATGCCTCTTGATTTTAAGGTATCGAGTTGACTTGAAAGAATAACCATTAAAGTATCATTAAGTTGCGCTAGATTACCAAAGCTTAGCCTTGTAGTACCAAATAGATCTCCGTAAATTTTCTGCTCCTTATTATCAATCGATACCGAGCCTGCCATTGTCCTTTTTCCCACTTGAGAAAGAGAAATAATTGACTCATGTTCTTTTGACGAGGGTTCTATCTGAATTTTGACATTACTATTAGGACGGGATCTGAAATTGTCAGCCCCCTGTTCAATATCTTTAACGTTTAAAACATCACCTTTTTTGACAGGCACTGCCTGTGAAATCAAATAGCGTTTATCTGTCGGGGCTTCGGAAACAATGTCTTGCACTCTCCCGACATTTAATGTGATATCCAATACCTCGTCATCGGCATAAAGATCAACTTTACCCACCTCACTGGTCACATAACCTGCATCATAAAGCAGCGCATTCAGAATATTGATATCTTGTTCTAACAATGCCTGTGACTGACAATGCCCAACTAATTCAGCTTGCCATTTTGCCACTTGGCGTTGCAGTGATGAGGAAGAAAACTCATCGAGATGATGGAGTTTTACCTGTTTGATTGAAAAACAATGCACAGAAGGTGTGATAAATTCCCTTTTATTTTGTGGTGCTAAGTTCACTAAAGAGACATTGTCATTTTGTTGTAGTAATTGATCTCTAAGTTGTGTTTCTGTCGGTAAATCTACTGGTACAGGGGGATCGATATGACTTTCATTCGCTACAGAAAAAAAAGCACAAAACCATAAAATACAATAGATTAAAATAGACAACTCAATACGCATTCAATTTACACTCTTATCACCGGAAATAGGAGTGCTATGTATATGTAAAGAGAAATAAAAAAGATTTATAAAAACCGTCTTTTTACTCTGACTTACCTACACAGTTACCAATAATGCAACTATGTCGACTTATCAGATCAGAGAGTAAAAAATCATAAGCGATTATTTATAAAGAGATGCCTTAAAACGACAAAACCCCGCTTTAAAAAAGCGGGGTTTCTAAATATGGTCGGCGAGAGAGGATTCGAACCTCCGACCCACTGGTCCCAAACCAGTTGCGCTACCAGGCTGCGCTACTCGCCGAAAACGAGGTGCATCTTACTGCCAGAAAGCCAAAGCGTCAATACTTTTTTCTTATCTCCCAACTGTTCGTATGGTTTTCAACCAAAACGACTGATTTTTAACTTTTTATTAGCACTATTGCTGAAATTAACCGCATCATAAACCCTACTTTTACTTAAGTTATATGAAACAGCTATTTTTCTTTACAGTTATCAGAAAACATCATGAAAAATGACAAATTTATTCTTTATTGTTATCGTTTATTTCATGCACTTTTTATATAATTACCCTATGTCAAATCAGTTAGGTGAATTTAGAGCATGAAATCACGTTGGGGCATTAGCACATTACTTTTATTCGTCACCACATTTTCAGTCCAAGCGGCTACATCACAAACTTGTCGGGTTTACTTTAAAGAAGCCGATAAATTCTTACAATATATTGCTACTAGAGATGACTTAAAACAGAACATGCCTGAAATAAAAGGTAATTTTGAACAAAATAAAAAGTTGATCAGTTCTTCCACCCTAAAAGAGCAAAAAGCAATTTGTGAAAAAGGAATGCAAGAGCTTGATAACCTTAACAAGATGTTTGGTCCAAAAGAAGCTACAGCAAAAAAATAAATATAAATAATGACTAAATAATAAATAAGTGATTATATTTAGTCTTATTTATAATAATTAGGTTTTATTTCCAGTATTAAGTGTATCATTAGTGCTACCTAATTTTTTTATCCTTTCTTTAGGTGAATTATCACTGTTGTCATCATGTTGTGTATAATAATCATAAGGAAGCAATAAAGTATCTAATAACGCACTAAAAGGAAGATCAAGAATAACTAACGGTTTCATTGCCCACCCTGTTTCATCATCAGAAAGCATATTAACGTTATTTTTTGTTCCTGAATAAAGCTCGTTATTAGGGCCTGCATGCGTCATAACACTTGAGCACCCTGTCAGTGATAGCATAAACGTCGCTAGTATTAACTTGTTAATGATTATGGATCTCATAGAGCACCTATAAAAAGCCGTTAGGGTTAAACACCTTTATTACATAGTTAAACCTGTTTTCCTTGTTAGGACAAGAAAAAGAAGATCTAAGGGGTTTATTTTTAATAACACAGGTAATTAATTTAATCTAAAAATAAACTCATTTTATATAATAATTCTGATGTTATAAATTATTATGTTTCACTGATATTAAAATTCAACCCTATTCATTTTAAATAAATATTTTAACTGAATATTTATCTTTTTTATTTTTTTGATCGTTATATATGCTGAATTTGTGCAATAAGACACAGCGTTTTTTTATCTTTTTGGCAAACTAGATGTATCGTTTTAGCTAGTAAGTTACTTGGCTATTTCACTTGGCATAGGATCTGTTTTATGAGTGATATTGCATTAACAATGGTGATGTTGTCATTAGCAGGCGCCTTAGGACTTTGGATAGGTAACGTTAAAATCTATCGGGTCAGTTTAGGAATTGGCGGAGTGCTGTTTGGAGGGATTATTGTCGGCCATTTAGCTCAACGTTATGGACTGGTGCTCAACACACAGATACTCCATTTTATTCAAGAATTCGGCCTTATCCTCTTTGTATATACCATTGGTATCCAAGTCGGCCCCGGTTTTTTCTCTTCTTTACGTGTATCTGGGCTTAAGCTCAATGCCTTTGCCATTTTGATTATTTTACTTGGTTCACTAGTAACAGCCTTTATTTATCACTTATTTAATGTGCCACTACCCATTATTCTTGGCATTTTTTCTGGTGCGGTAACGAACACGCCTTCATTAGGTGCAGGGCAACAAATCCTCACCGACCTTAATATTGATCCAGCCATAATCAGTCAAATGGGAATGGGATATGCTATGGCTTACCCCATGGGAATTTGTGGCATTCTTTTGGTCATGTGGTTTATTCGCGTGCTATTTAAAATCAATATAGAGCGAGAAGCAAAACACTTTAACCATCAGCAAAACAGCACTAAAGAGACACTGCATACCATTAACATTGCCATTCGCAATCCCAATTTAGATGGCTTATTAATGCAAGATATCCCACTACTCAATGAAGATGCCCTTGTCTGTTCACGTTTGAAACGTGGCGACGATATTATGGTTCCGATGCCTTCCACTATTATTCAGTTAGGCGATTTACTGCATATTGTCGGCTCAAGAGAAGATCTCAATAAGGTTCGCCTTATTTTAGGCGAAGAAGTAGATGCTTCACTTTCTACCTCAACCCATCAATTACAATCTGTGCGCATTGTTGTCACGAATGACGCAGTATTGAGTAAACGATTAAAAGATCTCGATTTAAAAAGAAAATATGATGTTGTTATCACACGATTAAATCGAGCTGGAATTGAATTAATTCCTAGTAATAACAGTATGCTACAGTTTGGCGATATTTTAAATGTTGTGGGTAGACCTGGGGCCATAGAAGCAATTACGGTACTTTTAGGTAATGCACGACAAAAATTAGAACAAGTACAGATGTTGCCTGTTTTTATTGGCATTGGTTTAGGGGTTTTATTAGGCTCTATCCCTATTTTTATTCCGGGGATCCCTGTTGCACTAAAATTAGGCCTTGCTGGCGGGCCGCTGATCGTGGCCTTGATTTTAGGCCGTATTGGTACTTTCGGGAAACTCTATTGGTTTATGCCCCCAAGTGCTAATCTTGCACTACGTGAACTCGGGATCGTCATGTTTTTAGCTGTGGTTGGCCTTAATTCCGGTAGCGGGTTTATTGATACCTTAATATATGGACAAGGGTTAAGTTGGATTGGCTATGGTATCGCGATCACACTACTCCCATTATTGATAGTCGGTATAATGGCTCGTCTCGTTTTTAAGTTAAATTACCTTACCCTATGTGGCGTACTTGCGGGCTCGATGACTGATCCTCCCGCTCTAGCATTCGCTAATTCTATTCATCAAAATAGCGGTGCTGCCGCACTTTCTTATGCCACGGTTTATCCTTTAGCTATGTTTTTACGTATCATCACGCCACAACTAATGGCACTGATTATTTGGGCTTTGTAGCGAATTTAATAGATATATTAAATGGTTGCAGTCAATTTGTTATCAAATGCTTAATTTCACTTTACAGAAGGATAATAAAGGGCTTAAAAGGGGCTTATTTAAGCCATCGATTTTATTATTATCTGTTTTAATAGCGCTCGTGCTAAGAAATTTAGATTGAGACGGATTGCTAACTTTTAGTAATCAATTTCTTTCCGTCAAACTTATGCTCAAAAGTCCTCGTTATTGTCTTTGCCCCTTCTTCTCGCTGAAGGGGCATTTTTATTACTTATTTATTCTAGCGATAAGCATGTTCTATCTCTTCCGATAGGATCTTTATTCCTTTTTCAATTAATGCAGGCTCTGGTACATAATTCATTCGCATACATTGATGTGCATGTTGCCACGACTCTTCTAAGCCTGGAAAGAAATAGTGACCAGGAACCATCAATACACCACGTTTTTTTAAACGCCGATAGAGTTCTTCACTTGAGATTGGTAAATCTTTAAACCAAAGCCACAAGAAAATAGCCCCTTCCGGTTTATGGATAAGGCAACGCTCTTTAGGTAGATAGCGACGAATAATATCAATAGTTTCAAGTACTCGTTGATGATAAAAAGATCTAATTATCTCTTGGGATAATCGCATTAAATCATCACGTTTGAGCATTTCTAATGCCATCGCAGGGCCAATACCTCCAGGGGCAAGACTAATAATGCCATTCACATTCGTGATTGCAGTAATAAGCTCTTCATTAGCGATAATAATGCCACAACGAGCCCCCGGTAATCCTAGCTTAGAGAGGCTCATACAAAGAATGGTGTTGTCATTCCAGTGGGGAGTTGCTTGGGAAAAAATAATCCCCGGAAAGGGCACGCCGTAAGCATTATCAATAATCAGTGAGATATCATGTTTTTTCGCTAAGGCATCCAGCTTTTTTACTTCATCATCAGTGATCACATTACCTGTTGGATTTGTTGGTCTAGAAACACAAATAGCACCAATATCATCACCTATCGTTAAATGTTCAAAATCTACATGATATTTAAATTGTCCATCAGGTAGCATTTCAATAGTGGGTTTATTCGCAACAAACAAATCTTCTTCTAATCCGGCATCGGCATATCCAATATATTCCGGAGCAATGGGAAAAAGAATTTTGCGCTTTTTACCCTCAGCAGATTGGCCACCGAGTAAATTAAAAAGATAAAAGAAAGCACTTTGACTGCCGTTAGTAAGCGCAATATTTTTAGCGGAAATATTCCATCCTAATTTTTCTTTTAAACAAATAGCCAAGGCGTTGAGCATCGCATCTTTACCTTGTGGCCCATCGTAATTACATACGGCATCACTTAATGAGCCATTATTCACCATCTCTTGTAATAATTGGTGAAAATAGCTGTCCATCTCAGGAATATGGGCAGGATTTCCTCCTCCTAACATCACCGCTTCTGGTGTACGTATTCCTTCATTTAAGTCTTGCATCAAGCGAGAAATACCTGAGTGGCGAGCAAATTTTTGCCCAAATCGTGATAGTTGAGTCATCTTTGCAGGATCTTCTTTGTCGTTTTTCATTAGATAAACACCATACCGTGAGCCGGACTCAGCATCAACCGTTAACAGATGTATACTTAAATATCAACACCAACCTTAAAACCAATATTGAAATATAAATTCAGTTTTAAATCCAATTAAAGATAACTAAACTAGTATTCTTCTATTTAATACTACTTTCCAGCTGAGATTGCCGACAAAAACAACAGAGTATATGATCGTTAACCATGCCTACTGCTTGCATAAATGCATAACAGGTGGTGGTACCAACAAATTTAAACCCTTTTTTCTTTAACGCCTTAGCCATATCATCTGAAATTTCAGTAAAAGCAGGAACCTGTGAAATAGTCTGCCACTGGTTATCAATGGGTTTTCCATCAACAAATTGCCAAATAAATTCACTGAAATCTTCACCCTGAGCTTCCATCGCTAAAAAGGCACGCGCATTATTGATAATGGCGTTAATTTTGCCACGATGACGAATAATAGACGGATCTTGTAGTAGTGTTTCCACATCTTTTTCAGTCATTAGTGCTATTTTTTCAGGACGAAAATCAAAAAAACAACGACGAAATCCTGCTCTTTTCTTTAATACGGTATACCACGACAAACCTGCCTGTTGTCCTTCAAGGCAGATCATCTCAAAAAGTTTGTATTTATCTCGCTGTGGTTTTCCCCATTCATTATCATGGTATGCGAGATATTCAGGATCTTGAGTTACCCAATCACAACGTTGTTTATTCATTTGCTACATTCCTTGTTCTTTATAGGTGTTATTCATACAATTGATATCGCTCTTTATATACTGTATAAAAACACATGTAAATAGACTAAGAAAAAATCATTCTGCCTATTTGAGCATAGTTATAACAACGATTAAGGCACTATTTTTTTGATCAAGAGAAAATTGCCCGTATTCCTTGCTGTATATCTTTCGTCTAGAAGGTATACTGAAACCTTTCTTTTTATTCTATGTATCGCCATGCGGATATAACATGCAAAAGTTTGATACCAAAACCTTTCAGGGGCTGATCCTGACATTACAGGATTATTGGGCTCGTCAGGGCTGTACCATTGTTCAACCATTAGATATGGAAGTAGGAGCAGGTACCTCACACCCAATGACCTGTTTACGAGCATTAGGTCCAGAGCCTATTGCAGCGGCTTATGTTCAACCATCACGCCGTCCAACTGACGGACGTTACGGTGAAAACCCTAACCGTCTACAGCACTATTACCAATTCCAAGTTATCATCAAGCCATCACCGGATAACATCCAAGAGCTTTATCTTGGCTCTTTAAGAGAATTAGGATTAGATCCTACTATCCATGATATTCGTTTTGTTGAAGATAACTGGGAAAACCCAACATTAGGTGCTTGGGGATTAGGCTGGGAAGTTTGGCTCAACGGCATGGAAGTGACGCAATTTACCTATTTCCAACAAGTTGGCGGATTAGAGTGTAAACCCGTCACTGGCGAAATTACTTACGGTTTAGAGCGTCTGGCAATGTACATTCAAGGCGTTGATAGCGTTTATGACTTAGTTTGGTGTGATGGCCCATTAGGTAAAACCACCTACGGCGATATTTATCACCAAAATGAAGTGGAACAATCAACTTATAACTTTGAATATGCAGATGTTGACTTCTTATTCTCTTGTTTCGAACAATATGAAAAAGAAGCTCGTGAGTTGTTAGAGTTAGAAAAACCTCTGCCTTTACCTGCTTACGAACGTATCTTAAAAGCAGGTCACACTTTTAACTTATTGGATGCACGTAAAGCGATTTCTGTTACAGAGCGTCAACGCTATATTTTACGTATCCGTACTTTAACCAAAGCCGTCGCTGAAGCTTATTATGCTTCCCGTGAGGCGCTTGGTTTCCCTATGTGTAAAAAGTAAGAGGCTATTATGACAACTGAGACTTTCCTTGTGGAAATCGGCACAGAAGAGTTACCGCCGAAAGCGCTTCGTTCTTTAGCCGAATCTTTTGCGACCCATTTTACGGCTGAACTGGATAACGCCAATATTACTCATGGTGATGTATCTTGGTTTGCCGCTCCTCGTCGTTTAGCCATCAAAGTGGCGAATATGGCGAAATCTCAAGCAGATAGGATCGTTGAAAAACGAGGCCCTGCTATAGCGCAAGCATTTGATGCTGAAGGTAAGCCAACTAAAGCCGCAGAAGGTTGGGCTAGAGGTAACGGCATCACTGTTGACCAAGCTGAACGTTTATCAACGGATAAAGGTGAATGGCTCTTTTATCGTGCTGAAGTTAAAGGCGAAGCCGTTAACCAACTACTGGCTGGTATGGTAAGCAATGCACTGGCAAAACTGCCTATCCCTAAATTAATGCGTTGGGGTGATAAAGAAACGCATTTTGTGCGTCCAGTGCATACTGTTACTTTATTATTGGGTGATACCCTCATTGACGGTGAAATCTTAGGTGTACAAAGCGATCGTATTATTCGTGGCCACCGTTTTATGGGTGAAGCTGAATTTACTATCGATAATGCAGACCAGTACCCTGAAATCCTTTATGAACGTGGTAAGGTCATTGCCGATTACGAAAACCGTAAATCCATCATTCTTCATGATGCACGTCTTGCGGCTGAAAAACTAGGTGGTGTCGCTGATTTAAGTGACAGCCTAGTTGAAGAAGTCACTTCATTAGTTGAATGGCCTGTGGTGTTAACGGCAAAATTTGAGGAAAAATTCCTTGAAGTTCCGGCTGAAGCATTGGTTTACACCATGAAAGGCGATCAGAAATATTTTCCTGTCTACGATAAACAAGGTGCACTATTACCTCACTTTATTTTCGTTTCTAACATTGAATCCTCTGATCCTCAACAGATAATCAGTGGTAACGAAAAAGTGGTTCGCCCTCGTTTAGCGGATGCGGAATTCTTCTTTAAAACTGACCGAAAACAGCGTTTAGAAGATAACTTACCACGCCTTGAAACTGTTCTTTTCCAAAAAGATTTAGGCTCTCTACGCGACAAAACAGACCGTATTCAAGCTCTCGCCGGTTTTATTGCTGAGAAAATGGGTGCTGATGTCAATAAAGCAACACGTGCTGGTTTATTATCAAAATGTGACTTAATGACCAATATGGTGTTTGAATTCACCGATACCCAAGGGGTTATGGGGATGCATTATGCTCGCCATGATGGTGAAGATGAAGAAGTTGCTGTCGCATTAAAAGAGCAATATCAACCACGTTTTGCAGGTGATGCACTACCATCTAACCCAGTAGCAAGTGCTGTTGCTATAGCAGAAAAAATGGATACGCTGGCAGGTATCTTTGGTATTGGTCAACATCCTAAAGGGGATAAAGATCCTTTCGCTTTACGTCGTGCTGCCCTTGGTGTGCTACGTATTATTGTTGAACAAGATTTACCATTAGATATTGAAGAATTAACCCAAGAAGCGGCTCGCTTATATGGTGACAAACTGACGAACCAAAATGTCGTCAGTGATGTCGTAGAGTTTATGCTAGGTCGTTTCCGTGCTTGGTATCAAGAGCTGGGTTATAGTATTGATACTATTCAAGCGGTATTAGCGCGTCGTCCAACACAACCTGCTGACTTTAACGCTCGTGTAAAAGCCGTTACTTACTTCCGAACCTTAGAAGAAGCAGCTGCATTAGCCGAAGCCAATAAACGTGTTTCTAATATCTTAGCAAAATCAGCAGATGTTAAGCTCAACGATAAAGTATTAGCCTCGGTGCTAAAAGCGCCTGAAGAAGTTCAGCTAGCGGCTAATCTTTCTGTGCTACAAGATAAGCTAGCCCCTCTATTTGCTGAACGTAAATACCAAGAAGCATTAGTTGAACTCGCCTCTTTACGTGATGTTGTGAATAACTTCTTTGATAAAGTGATGGTAATGGATAAAGACGAAGAAATTCGTGTCAACCGTTTAACCATGCTACATGAATTACGCGAGTTGTTCTTAAAAGTCGCTGATATTTCTGTTTTACAATAAGTTATAAAGCTTAGTCATACAACAACATAAAACCGGCATTGCGAAAGCAGTGCCGGTTTTTTTACTTAAAATTAAAATAAAAATAAAAATAAAAAACGATTAAAAAATACCCATTTACATTCTATGATTGAGTGATAAAATTTACTATAGTAAAAACTACCACAGAGGACGTGATGGTTATTTATAAAACAAAGATGTTCAAAAATAGTTTCAAAAAAATAACGCTTACGAATGCAGAACTAATAGCTATCGCTACCGAAGTCCTTGCAGGACAATTTGAGGCAGATCTAGGTGGTGGTGTTATCAAGAAACGTGCCTGTATCCAAGGAAAAGGTAAAAGTAGCGGAATTAGAACAATTATATTTTATAAGCAAGGGAATAATTTATTCTTTGCTGATGGTTGGAAAAAATCGAGTTTAAGCTCTAAAAAAACCAAAGAGATCACAGATGATGAACTTGAGTCCTATAAAGATCTAGCAAAAGATCTCTTCAATGCAAATCAAAATAAAATAGATAAAATGATTGCACTAGGCCTTTTAACAGAGGTTAAATATGACTGATAAAATGAAAGAAATGCTAAAATTTGCACAAGAAATGGAAGATGCAGGAGTCACTGATGGCAGTACAACTAAACGTATTGCCGCCAGAATAAAAGCGAAAGAATTACAAGCTAAGTATAAACATCCTACCCCTATGACAGGTGAAGATATAAAAAGGATCCGTGAGCAAAATAATATCTCTCAATCTTCTCTTGCTTTGATATTGAATATGACTAAAGAAAGCGTTTCTAAGTGGGAAAGAAACGAAATTAAGCCCAATGGTGCAGCACTACGACTTCTGCATTTAATAGATAAAAAAATATTATTCATCTAGTTTCCTCAAAAGAATAAAAACCGACATTGCGAAAGCAGTGCCGGTTTTTTATTGGTGATTAATCAATTTATTATAAATAGTATGATGAGTAAGCTCGATGATCCTGATAGACTCATTATCAATAATATTAACAATAATATGTAATAAATTTTCAATATCTTCTGCGTGAAAAGATTCTATTTCCGTTTCTATCTCAATAGGAAAGCCATTTATTTTACTAAAGCTATAACCAAATAGTATAAAACCACCCTCTTTACTTAAATCAGCATTATTAATATAAACAAGGCGCTCACTATTTATAAAATGAATATTACTTTTATTATTATCTTCAAATGATACTTTAACTTTATTATTGGTGATCACTTCTAGCTTTTTGACCACTGCACTGATTTTATCTTCTATCTTACTCCGTAGATCAATAATAAAAGATGCTCTATTGAGTGAAGCTTTTATTTTTTCGAATATCTTATGTTCATCATTCATGGAAGATCCTACAAAATATGGGGTAATGATCAAATTTCTTAAAAAAGATATCATCAAGGCAGTGATTATCATCATTTAGGACGCGATAAAAATCAAGCTGTTCAAGATCTAATTTAAAACAATCTTCTTTTCCATATAAAAATGATGAAGAAAAAATCATTTGATCAAACACATACCAACGATTAATAGATGCGGAATTATAATAATATGTACCTAAATTATTAGTCTTCTTATCAGATAAGAGATACCAAAATGGGTTAAATAATAGTTTTCTTTTCTTTTTTATTAAATGATAATCTCTTGTCGCATACAATATATTAAGCATCGCATTAGAATAAGGCTCTGTATTATAATCCCCCATACAAATAAACTGAACATCATCTCCATTATTTTCAAAGAGTTTATTAATACTACTTCTTAATCCTGCAGCTGCCACTTCTCGAGTTGTATCATTAGCACTTAATATTGATGGCCAATGTGATAAAAAAAGGGTGATTATTTTTTGATGTTCGATTTCTTTAAATACAACAGCAACGCCTACCCTTACCATTCTATTATCAGGCTGGAGTTTAGTTAAAAACTTACTTGAAATAAACTCTAGTTTATTCATTTGATATATTAATGATATATCAATAATAATCCGTCCTATTTTTCCTGAGAGATCGATATAACCCATTTTTAATTGGGTCGCCAACTGCTTAAAAGCGTAGCTCTCGTTTTCAGAAACCTCACTCAACGCAATGATATCAAGTGTTTTTTTAATGATAAGTTCTTCAAGATATTTTTTCGCTAAGCCAACTTTTTCAGTCTTGACGTTCTGTTTTGATTTTGTCGGTGGAGATATTCCTATATTCCACCAGCATAAATTTAATTCCATTGTTATATTTTATATCCATTAAAATATATTTGATTTTTAATCACTAATAACTATTATTAAAACAATAAGTTAACTTTAACATGACAATTAGCTTTATAAAAACCAATAAAATGAATCAAGACAAATAAATATTTTAATTTTTATTTGAATAATATGTATATTAATAATAATAGAAAAGGTAACATCAAAATCAGTTACCTTTCACAATAAAAAACGTTATAACCCACTTTCTACCGTAAATATTTGCCGATAACCATCAATATCACGCATAAAAGCAATATACTGATCATTAGGTGAAAATACGACTGCGTCACCACTTGGTGCTTGTGCTGTTTTATCAGTTAATCGCGTTAATTCACCTGTTTTAGCATTACATAACATCACGCTATTATCACAAATAAAGGTGAGATATTCTCCGCTATGGCTCCAAGTGAATGCAGATTGAATATCCCATTGCTGTAAAGTGACCTGTCTAATCGCTTTGGTGGTTGGCGAAACGGTATATAGCTGGACAACACCATCATCATCTTTCATCAGAAAAGCAACCGCATCTCCTTGCGGTGAACTTCTTAACCAATGACGAGGTTGATTTAAAACACCGGGATATTTTCTATGGTGGGTATTCGTCAAGCGAATTTGTTCAATCCCTTGTGCAGGAGCTGGCATCGTCGTCTCTGTTCCTGCCAGAGGTTTATCACCTTCTAGGCTGAAAGCATGATCATCATCTGGCAAATCAACTAAGAAGATATCAGCGACCTTCTCACCACTTTCACTGACCGTATCACCAATAAAAGCAATAGCCCAACGCTGTTGTGAGCCATCAGCTTTGGTATAACCTTGTTTACCTATCCAACACTCTTCATAGGCTTTATTAATTTCATCACTGCCTTTTTGTGGATAAGCGACTGTTTGGCTTATTAGGGTACAGAAATATTCACCGTCATACTCACGGGGGTGCTTTTTCGCAACTTTAACGGCTTTGAGTGGCACTGCGATTGCAACATTACGTTGATCGAACTCGCGCCCTAACTCATGCATTATGTGATCATTATAAGTAAAGCTTAAACGTGTACCATCAGGGCTAAACACATGCACATGGGTTCCACCACGTAACGCGCCAGCTTGATAAGGCGATGTCAGGGAACAAGCATCAATATTAACTGCACCAAGATCTTCCTGCTCATTAACAATCACACCGCGACGGTGATGAAAATCATAATGCCATAAATCATCGGGATTTTCTGGGCCATGAATAAAAGCATAACGTACCGGTGCCACAGGGCTTATTGTGGCAACCCCAACATGAGCGCCTTGAGTGGCGGTGTAAATTATCTGTTGCTGTTTTGTTTTCGCATGAATTTTTTCTATGGTTAATCCTGTAAAAGATCCACCATTGGGACGTACATCATAAACTAACCACTGGCTATCTGGTGTCCAAACATTTATATTGGTTAACTGATGATGACGACTATCAAATGTAATCTGTTGTTCCTGAAAAGACATAGTTATCCTTATCGGGAAATAAATTTCCACATTATAAAAACTAATTGATTTTACCTGGCACTAAAAAAACTCAGTCGAGACTTTTTCGCAAGGTGATTACTCTACCCTCACTAAACAGTCAAAAAATTAAAAAATCATGTTACTTAGTGTTCTTTATATTATTGGTATTACCGCAGAAGCCATGACAGGGGCACTTGCCGCTGGTCGCCGTAAAATGGATGTTTTTGGCGTTATCATCATTGCATCAGCCACTGCTATTGGTGGTGGTTCAGTAAGAGATATTCTTCTTGGTCACTACCCTTTAGGTTGGGTCAAACACCCTGAGTATATTGTCACAGTAGCTTGTGCTGCGGTGATCACTATTTGGGTCGCCCCCATGATGAAACACCTACGACGCTTATTTCTCATTTTAGACTCCATCGGATTGATGGTTTTTTCTATTATCGGTGCCCAAATTGCACTCGATATGGAATATGGTCCTATTATTGCTGCCATTGCAGCCGTGATCACCGGCGCTTTTGGTGGCGTTTTACGTGATATGCTGTGTAATACCATTCCCCTCGTCTTCCAAAAAGAGATCTATGCGGGTGTCGCATTTGGCGCCGCTTGGCTCTACATGGGATTACTGTTTTACACGCCACTCCCTAAAGATGTCGTGATTATTATTACGCTTGTTGCCGGACTCACGGCTCGGCTACTCGCTATCCGCTATAAGCTTGGCTTACCCGTATTTAATTATGAAAATCAAGATTAGCGAAACGGAGTAATAACAACAGCAATTATTGTAGATTCTGTGGGGTATCTCAAAGTATCATCTCTTTTCTCGATGATGATAAAAGGCAATTCCTATCACTGAGACGTTATTTGTATGTTAATATTGGGCTTACTCAATTTTTCTCTTATTTCAAAACAAAAAAATAGCTGAATTAAGAAAAAAATAGCCCTGTATTAAACAAGGGCACTGTATGTGCTTCGAGGTATGTGTATACTATAGGGGGATTTGCTCCCTAGACATACATTTATATTAATTCTCCAGTCAAATTCAGAAAGTCATCATGATCCAAGGAACACTTTATATTGTTTCCGCTCCAAGCGGTGCGGGTAAATCAAGTCTTATTCAGGCTTTATTAAAAACACAGCCTTTATATGACACACAGGTTTCTGTCTCTCATACTACCCGCCCAATGAGACCAGGAGAAAACCATGGTGAGCATTACTTCTTTGTCACTGAAGAAGAATTTAAAAGTATGATAGCAAGTGGAGATTTTATCGAACACGCTTGTGTGTTTGGTAACTATTACGGTACATCGGGTAAAGTTATCAAACAGATCTTAGCCAGTGGCGTTGATGTCTTTTTAGATATCGATTGGCAAGGTGCGCAGCAGGTACGTAAAAAGATGCCTGAAGCTCGCAGTATTTTTATTCTGCCACCGTCTAAAGAAGAGCTTTACCGCCGACTTCGCGGGCGTGGGCAAGATAGTGAAGAAGTGATTGCTAAACGTATGTCACAAGCTGTGTCTGAAATGGAACATTTTAATGAGTATGACTATTTGCTCATCAATGATGATTTCAATACTGCGCTTGCTGATTTACAATCAATCATTCGCTCAGAAAAATTACGCCTTGATCGTCAAACACTACGACATGGTGATTTAATCAGCAAATTATTGGCAGACTGAGACAAGTTTCAGTATTATGCCCAGTCATTTCGTTAATGGTGGAGTAACACAAATATGGCACGCGTAACCGTTCAAGAC
Organism: Proteus sp. HMSC14B05; assembly: GCF_001808035.1. Lineage (NCBI taxonomy): Bacteria > Pseudomonadati > Pseudomonadota > Gammaproteobacteria > Enterobacterales > Morganellaceae > Proteus > Proteus sp. HMSC14B05. The sequence continues at coordinate 73,642 of NZ_KV791994.1, forward strand.
GCTGTAGAGAAAATTGGTAACCGTTTTGACCTCGTTCTGGTCGCAGCACGTCGTGCGCGCCAGTTACAAGTTGGCGCTAAAGATCCTTTAGTACCAGAAGAAAATGATAAAATGACGGTTATCGCACTACGCGAAATCGAAGAAGGTTTGATTAACGGTAAAATTCTTGATGCTCGTGAACGTCAAGAGCAGCAAGAGCAAGAAGCCGCAGAATTACAAGCGGTTTCAGCGATTGCGGAAGGTCGTCGTTAATCGTCTCATAAAATAGGGGTAGGTCTGCCTTGTACCTGTTTGAAAGCCTGAATCAAATCGTTCAAAAATACTTGCCACCTGAGCAAGTTGAACAACTCAAAAAAGCCTTTATCGTCGCCAGAGATGCCCACGAGGGACAGACTCGTTCAAGTGGTGAGCCTTATATTACTCACCCTGTGGCGGTTGCCTGTATTCTTGCCGATATGCGATTAGATCATCAAACGCTAATGGCGGCATTGTTGCATGATGTCATTGAAGATACACCTGCGACATTTAAAGATATCGAAACTCTGTTTGGCAGTACGGTGGCAGATCTGGTTGAAGGCGTCTCAAAACTGGATAAATTAAAGTTTCGAGATAAAAAAGAGGCTCAGGCTGAAAACTTTCGCAAAATGATCATGGCGATGGTAAAAGACATTCGCGTTATTTTGATCAAATTGGCAGACCGAACTCACAATATGCGCACGCTGGGTTCACTACGCCCAGATAAACGTCGCCGTATTGCACGCGAAACGCTGGAAATTTATAGTCCTCTTGCTCACCGTTTAGGTATACACCATATTAAAACTGAGCTAGAAGAATTAGGCTTTGAGGCTCTGCATCCTAATCGCTACCGCGTGATTAAAGAAGTTGTTAAGGCAGCTCGTGGTAACCGTAAAGAGATGATTAATAAAATCCTCTCTGAAATTGAAGGGCGCCTTACAGAAGCGAGTATTCAATGCAAAGTTAACGGTCGCGAAAAACACCTTTATTCCATTTATCGTAAAATGTTGCTAAAAGAGCAACGTTTTCACTCAATTATGGATATTTATGCCTTTCGCGTCATCGTTAAAGATGTCGATACCTGCTATCGCGTGTTAGGCCAAATGCATAGCCTTTATAAACCTCGCCCTGGCCGCGTTAAAGACTATATTGCTATCCCCAAAGCTAATGGTTATCAATCCCTTCACACTTCGCTCATTGGTCCTCATGGTGTCCCTGTTGAAGTACAAATTCGTACCGAAGATATGGATCAAATGGCTGAAATGGGCGTTGCGGCCCATTGGGCTTATAAAGAGCAAGGTGAGCAGCCGGGGACAACAGCCCAAGTCAGAGCACAACGTTGGATGCAAAGTTTACTTGAATTGCAACAAAGTGCAGGTAGCTCTTTTGAATTTATCGAAAACGTGAAATCAGACCTTTTTCCTGATGAAATTTACGTTTTCACCCCAGAAGGTCGCATTGTTGAATTACCAACGGGTGCGACTCCGGTTGATTTTGCTTACGCAGTTCATACTGATATTGGTCATGCTTGTGTCGGTGCAAGGGTTGATAGACAACCTTATCCACTCTCACAGTCTTTACGTACCGGACAGACCGTTGAAATCATTACTGCGCCGGGTGCAAGACCAAATGCGGCTTGGTTAAACTTTGTCGTCAGTTCAAGAGCCCGTTCAAAGATAAGACAGTTGCTCAAAAATCTAAAACGTGAAGACTCTATTAATTTAGGTCGTCGTCTACTTAATCACGCTTTAGGCCATCATAAAGTGGCAGATATTCCGCTAGAAAATATTGAACGAGAGTTGAAGCGCATGAAGCTTCACTCAATGGACGATATTATGGCTGAGATAGGTTTAGGTAATGCGATGAGTGTTGTTGTGGCGCGTAACTTATTGATTGACAACCAACAACAAGAAGAACACACACATCTAAGCATAACCAATGACGAAACACCTAAATTACCTATTAAAGGGGCTGATGGTGTACTTATCTCATTTGCTAAATGTTGTCGCCCTATTCCTGGTGATCCTATTGTTGCGCACATTAGCCCTGGTAAAGGCTTAGTTATTCACCACGAATCTTGTCGTAATATTCGCGGTTATCAAAAAGAGCCAGAAAAATTCATGCCAGTTGAGTGGGATAAAGATATTGATGGTGATTTTATTACCGAAATCAAAGTCGATATGATAAACCATCAAGGTGCATTAGCGAATTTAACCGCAGCAATTAATGACGCTAATTCAAGCATTCAGAGCATGAATACCGAAGAGAAAGATGGACGCGTCTATTGTGCATTTATTCGACTGACAGCCAAAGATCGCATCCAATTAGCCAATATTATGCGTAAACTTCGTATCATGCCTGATGTATTACGTGTCAGCCGTAATAAAAACTAATTATGAATCCAACACGCTATGCCCGCATCTGCCAAATGATGGCGATGCGGCAACCTGATCTCACTGTTTGCCTTGAAGAAGTGCATAAATCTCATAATGTTGCTGCTGTAATACGCACTGCGGACGCGGTGGGGATCCCTAAAATCCATGCTATCTGGCCTGAAGAAAAAATGCGTATGCTGGTTTCTCCCGCAGCGGGCAGTAATAGCTGGGTAAATGTTAATACTCACCCAACCATTGCCGACGCCATCAACACTTTTCGTGCACAAGGCATGCAAGTTCTTGCGACCCATCTCTCAGATAAAGCGGTTGATTTTCGTGAGATTGATTACACACAACCAACCTGTATTATTATGGGGCAAGAAAAAACCGGTATATCACCAGAAGCTATCGCGCTGGCCGATCAATATATCATTGTACCGATGATGGGTATGGTGCAATCTTTGAATGTTTCTGTGGCGAGTGCATTAATTTTATATGAAGCACAACGCCAACGTCAGGCGGCGGGCATGTATAATCGAACCGAAAGTGCATTAACTGCAGAAGAGCAACAAATTTTACTCTTTGAAGGTGGCTATCCAGTACTTGCTGAAGTTTCTCGTCGTAAAGGACTGCCTCGCCCTTATATTAATGATCGTGGTGAAATTGAAGCACCGGACTCATGGTGGGCAGAAATGCAAATGACACAAAAACAACTTAGGAAATTTAAACTGACGGAGTAACTTTCCCATGAAAGGAAAACTGCTTGATGCAATCCCCTTAACCACTCTTCACGGCGTAGGTGCAAGTCAGGCAGATAAACTGGCCAAAATAGGGTTAGTCACTGTGGAAGACTTATTGCTTCATCTTCCTTTACGCTATGAAGATCAAACCCATCTGTATGCCATCAGCGATCTACTTCCTGGTATTCCAGCCACTGTTTCCGGTGAAATCTTAAGAACCGAAGTAAATTTTGGTCGTCGAAAAATGATGACCTGCCAAATTTCTGATGGTTCAGGTATTTTAACCTTACGCTTCTTTAACTTCACGGCAGCCATGAAAAATAACCTTGCTCAGGGTAAGCAAGTTATCGCTTATGGTGAAATAAAACGAGGAAGTCGAGGCCCTGAAATTATTCACCCCGAATACAAAATTAAAGTGGCTGGCTCAGAAGTTAAGTTACAAGAAACGCTTACCCCTATTTATTCAACAACAGAAGGCTTACGCCAGACATCGTTGCGTAAATTAATAGAACAAGCCTTAACCTTACTTGATACTTGTGCCATTAATGAACTGCTTCCTGATCAATTTATTTATGGTTTACCGCCACTCGCTACCGCGTTACGAACCTTACATAATCCTCCCCCTGATATTGCGTTTGCTGAACTTGAAAAGGGGCAACATCCTGCACAAAAACGACTGATTATTGAAGAATTATTAGCGCATAACTTAGGTATGCTTAATGCTCGGGCAGGAGCACAATCTTATCGTGCAGAACCCTTATTAATGCCACATGGCTCAACATTACGTGAACAATTTCTTGCAACATTGCCCTTTACACCCACCACAGCACAACAGCGCGTCGTCAATGAAATAGAGCAAGATCTAGAAAAAAATTATCCTATGATGCGCCTAATTCAAGGGGATGTTGGCTCAGGTAAAACCTTAGTTGCTGCACTAAGTGCATTAAGAGCGATAGCCAATGGTAAACAAGTGGCTTTAATGGCGCCCACTGAGTTACTAGCGGAGCAACATGCCCTCACCTTTAGAAAATGGTTTGAGCCTTTTGGTATTCAAGTGGGGTGGTTGGCTGGCAAACAAAAAGGTAAAGCGCGAGAAGCACAACAAAATGCAATAGCTAATGGCGAGGTTTCCATCATTATTGGCACTCACGCCATTTTTCAAGAGCAAGTTAAGTTTCACTCTCTCGCATTAGTCATTATTGATGAGCAACATCGCTTTGGGGTACATCAACGCCTTGCATTATGGAAAAAAGGCGAAGAGCAAGGCTTTCATCCACACCAATTGGTGATGACCGCAACCCCCATTCCTCGAACACTGGCGATGACCGCTTACGCGGATATGGATACCTCCATTATCGATGAGCTACCTCCTGGTAGAACCCCAGTAACGACAGTGGCTATCCCTGATACTCGGCGAAATGACATCATTGAACGTATCAGGGTGGTTTGTAGCGAAGAAAATCGCCAAGCCTATTGGGTTTGTACGTTAATTGAAGACTCCGAAGTCCTTGAAGCACAAGCAGCACAAGTTATTTATGATGAGCTGACGATTGCCTTACCGGAAATCAAGATTGGATTGGTTCATGGTCGAATGAAGCCGGCAGAAAAACAGGCGGTGATGGCCGACTTTAAAGAAAACAAACTACAGCTTTTGGTCGCAACGACCGTGATAGAAGTCGGGGTAGATGTACCTAATGCCAGTTTAATGATCATTGATAACCCTGAACGATTAGGTCTTGCACAATTACATCAGTTACGAGGGCGTGTTGGTCGAGGTGCAGTGGCTTCCCATTGTGTCTTATTATATAAAACGCCTTTAACTCAAACTGCTCGTTTACGTTTACAAGTGCTCAGAGACAGTAATGATGGCTTTGTTATTGCACAAAAAGATCTCGAGATAAGAGGACCAGGTGAACTATTAGGAACTAAGCAGACGGGCAATGCACAATTTAAAGTCGCAGACTTATTACGCGATCAGGCGCTTATTCCAGAAGTACAACGTATTGCTCGTTATTTACATCAACATTATCCTAAGCATTCGCAAGCGTTAATCGAACGCTGGCTACCTGCAAAGACCCAATATAGCCAAGCTTAAACGACACCGTTTAAATGGCTTAGAGCGCACTTGAGGGCTTAATACTGTAATAAAAAACGGCACAGACTTACCTGTGCCGTTCTCATTCGAACTAGATGAACACTGTCATCACCCTGCTATAGGCGTAAAGAATGGTAGCATCAGATACAATTTGATCACTATCGCATTCACTATATCAATAAAGAATGCACCGACCATCGGAACAACTAAGAATGCAAGATGAGAAGGACCAAAACGATCTGTCACAGCTTGCATATTAGCGATAGCCGTTGGCGTAGCGCCTAAACCGAAACCACAGTGACCCGCGGCCAAAATTGCCGCATCATAATTTTTACCCATAACACGAAAAGTGACAAAAATTGCATACAATGCCATTACTGCCGCTTGAACACCGAGAATAACCAACATAGGTATTGCCAGTGATGCCAGCTCCCATAATTTTAAGCTCATCAGCGCCATCGCTAAAAATAACGATAAGCTAACGTTACCTAAAACAGAAACGGCTCTATCAAATACACGATAAAAACCGAGCATTGATAGGCTATTACTTAAAATAACGCCAATGAACAGTACACACACAAAGGTAGGTAATGAGAAAGCCGTACCTTCTAGTAACTGAGATAAGAAAGTCCCTGCCATTAAACAGATAGAAATCATCGCAATGGTTTCCAATAACACCATTGAAGTGATCATTCTCCCCGTAGCGGGTTTCTCAAAGGCTGTAGGCATTTCATGATCATCACTGCCTGCGCCAGGGGTTGGAATGTTACGAATTAAATAACGCGCAACAGGGCCACCAATTAATCCACCTAACACTAAACCAAAGGTTGCACAAGCCATAGCCACTTCAGAGGCACTCATAAAGCCGTAGCTTTCAACGAATGTTTTCCCCCAAGCGGCACCCGTTCCATGACCACCTGATAAGGTAATAGAACCGGCTAATAATCCCATAAGAGGATCAAGGCCTAGCATTTCTGCTAATGCAATACCTACTGTGTTTTGAACTAAAAGTAATCCAACGACCACAAACACAAAAATAAACAGCGCTTTTCCTCCCGCTTTTAAGCTGGCAAGGTTCGCGTTTAAACCAATTGTTGCAAAAAAAGCGAGCATCAGTGGATCTTTTAAGGAGAGATCAAAGCTAATTTCCCAGTCCATAAATGATTTTAATGCAAGTAAAAGAGCTGCAACAAGTAACCCACCTGCAACGGGTTCTGGGATCGTATACCGTTCTAAAAAAGGAACAGATTTCACTAACTTACGTCCGAGTAAAAGAACCAAAGTGGCCGCGACTAGCGTGCCATAAACATCGAGATGATACATTTATGTACCCCGTCTTATTTGTTAATTTTGTATAAAAAAACTACGACGCTAAGTTCATCCATGAACAACGCCAAAAGCAGGTATACCCCGATTAGAAAAAAAAACGACGATAAACACAAGTTAAAACATATAAAAATGTGAGCGCCTCTTATGCATTTTGATAACATCAATTTTACGCAAACGATTGCTTTTGTGGCGCAGATCATTAAAATACGCTTTTTGCCAGATAAGAAATTCACATCATGGTTACTTCAGAAAATCGTAATTTGTCACAAAGTAGTCAGATTTCGCCCCAAAAAACGAGTGAGCTTCTATTCGCTTTAGAAGAAAAGCCCCCATTACCACAAACACTATTTGCGGCTTGTCAGCATCTATTAGCCATGTTTGTCGCCGTAATAACCCCTGCTATCTTAATTTGCCAAGCATTAGGATTACCTGCACATGACACTCAACGCATTATCAGCATGTCATTATTCGCCTCAGGTATTGCATCACTGATCCAAATTCGAGCTTGGGGTCCCGTAGGTTCAGGTTTATTATCAATTCAAGGCACCAGTTTTAATTTTGTGGCTCCTCTGATTATGGGGGGATTGGCATTAAAAAATGGTGGCGCGGATATTCCAACAATGATGGCGGCTCTATTTGGCACTTTAATGGTTGCTTCACTTACCGAAGTGCTATTATCGCGTTTTTTACATTTAGCTCGCCGGATTATCACACCATTGGTATCAGGAATTGTGGTGATGATTATCGGCCTTTCTTTAATTCAAGTTGGGCTTACTTCTATTGGTGGTGGTTACGCCGCTATTGAAAGTAACACCTTTGGCTCACCTAAAAACCTTTTATTAGCGGGTTCGGTATTAGTGGTTATTATTTTACTTAACCGCCAAAGAAACCCTTATTTACGTGTCGCTTCTTTAGTGATTGCTATGGCTGTCGGTTATATTTTGGCATGGTGGCTAGATATGCTACCTACACCGCCTGAACAACAAGAAACACCGATTATCACCGTACCAGAACCTTTCTATTATGGCCTCTCATTTGATTGGCATTTGCTTATCCCACTAATGCTGGTGTTTATGATCACCTCATTAGAAACCATTGGTGATATTACTGCCACCTCAGATGTTTCAGAACAACCCGTCAGTGGGCCACTTTATATGAAACGCATTAAAGGGGGCATATTAGCAAATGGATTGAACTCTATGGTTTCTGCATTTTTTAATACCTTTCCAAACTCCTGTTTTGGGCAAAATAACGGCGTTATTCAATTAACAGGTGTGGCAAGTCGCTATGTGGGCTATGTCGTAGCAGCCATGTTGATTATTTTAGGGTTATTTCCCTCTGTGGCAGAATTTGTACAACGAATTCCTGAACCTGTACTAGGGGGGGCAACGCTTGTTATGTTTGGTACTATCGCTGCATCTGGGGTGCGTATCGTCTCTAAAGAGGCACTAAATCGTCGTGCTATTATGATCCTCGCCATCTCTTTGGCCGTAGGACTTGGGGTATCACAGCAACCTCAAATATTACAGTTTGCACCTGATTGGCTAAAAACATTACTGTCATCCGGTATTGCTGCAGGCGGTCTAACCGCTATTATTTTAAACCTGATTTTTCCACCCGAAAAATAATAGCTGAAACACAATCCGGCGCTATTTCACTCTTTAATCGGAATAGCGCATTTAATAAATTGATTAATAACATGATTTAATTATTACTTAAGGCAACAAAATTATTATTTACTTTTAGGCAAGAATATCGGCTAGATAAAAGAGAATGCCATAACTACTCTTTTATTGATGAATACTTGAGCAAAAGTCAATTTTCAGGCATAACTGTATGATGTTTTGATGGAGTATAAAACAGGAGAAAGGTTATGCGCTGGCTGATAAAAAGTTTGGTATCTCTGATACTTATCGTTATTTTATTTATTATTGTGATTTATGCCTTTCTTCAGACACAATGGGGTGCGCAAAAAACCAGTGAATGGTTAACACAGTATAGTGATTATGACATTCGCTTTTCCGGTATTGAACATGATTTAACTCAACCAGAACAAATTGTTGTTTATGATCTGTCCATTAACCCCAAACAAGATAAAACCGCCGTATTAGCCCAATCAGCACAACTTAGGTTTAACTGGCAATTTTTTACTACGCCGTCTCATCTGCAAAAAATTACTTTAGAGAATGGTAAAATTATTTTAGCTAATAAAATAGCTCCCCTTCCTGTTAGTGCAGATATTCTCCAGTTTAAAAATATGCAGTTAGATAGCATGCCAACATCTAGCACAACATTCACCTTTAGTGCTAACAAAATAACGGGAGGTATCACACCTTGGAAACCTACCTCGACCGATCCTATTGGTGCGGGGCATTTTCAGTTTTCCATTGCTGATGGCATGATAGGAAAAAATAGCTTTAATAATTTTATTGTTGCTGGCGAATATCAACCAAATCGTATTTTGATTGAAAAATTAGCCACCCAGTTCCTTAATGGCTCACTCTCTTTATCAGGCCAATATCAAGATAACCAATGGCAACTTAATGATGTTTACTTAACCGGACTGCGTTGGCAATCCACAAAAACCTTAGAAGAGTTACAACAATCATTAAGTCAATCTCCAGCAATGACTATCAAGCAATTGAGCATTGTTGATTTTACTGCCGAAGGGAAACAGTGGGCAATAAGTGGATTTGCTGGGCAGTTTTCTCAAGTTGCGTGGAATAATAGGCTATCACTGACATCCGGTGAGCTAAACACCGATGATATTGTCTATAAAAATCAACATGTCACTGATGTGATCGCTAAGTTAAATCAGCAAGATAATTTATTTAACATAGATAATTTAAGCTTACGCTATGAAAAAGGGCTAATAAAACTAGCAGGACAATGGAACAGCGAGACAAAGACTTTAAATATTGAAGATGCAACACTCTCAGGTATTTTATATACCCTACCTGAGCAATGGCTCTCCTTCTTTGCTAAACCTATTGAGCAAGATGTGAAGAGTATCAATATTAAGCAGTTATCATTAAACCAATCTATCCTCATTGATATTAATCCCCTCTTTCCTTTTCAATTTACCGGCCTAACAGGCCAACTGAAAAATTTAATCATCGCCAAAGATGGGCAATGGGGATTATGGCAAGGCACCGCGACGTTAAGTGCTGATAGTGGTACATTAAATGGCGTAGAGCTTCGCCGCCCTGACATAACATTAATGACACAACAAGATACTGCCATTATTCCACAGTTTTCTGCTTTCGTAGATAAAGGCATCGTGCGTGGCTCTGCTGCATTAGAACAAAACAATAACCAAAGACTATTTTCTCTTATCGTCAATGGGCTGAATGTGCCCCTCTCTTTGCCTAATAATATGGGTTGGAAATTATCGCAACCTACCGATGAAACAGGACAATTTACCTTAAAACTGAAAGGCAACTTAGCCGCTGACGCTGTTATACCAACCTTAAATGGTACATTAATAGGTAAAAAAGATGACCAAACGCCTATCGATGACAAGATGCAAGACGGCGAAATAATAAATAATTTATCCTTTTGATGGTTTAGCAGGCGCATAGATTGCGCCTGCTGCAAAAAGCGTTACAATGCAGACTCTTTCTATTTTCTTATTGCGGAGTTTTCATGTCTGATGACAATTTTTCCCTGCCAACAATCACTCTTGATGAATTTCAGCAAGCACCCTTAACCGCACTTGAAAATAGTAGTAGTGTCGAAGTGTGTGATAATAACCAAACTCCGTTATTTTATTGCCTATCAAAACAGGATTATAACACGCTAATGGGGCGTATTATGGATGCAGAATTAGCCGCCATTGTACTTGAACGTCGCCAAAAGAAACTCGATGAACTGGATTTAGAGTGATTGATTGCAGTGAGGAATAAAGCGGGATAAGCGCTAATTTCTCCCGCTATAGGCGCTTATTTAACTCAGAATGACAAAAGAAACAAACTAACGTTTTTTCTTTTTACGCCCCGGTTGTGCAAAGCGTTTACGCGTATTATTTTCCGTCTCTTTGGCTTTTGTTTTCGGAATATGGATCCCTAACGCTTTCGCATTACTACTTATCTGTTTCTTAGGTTTATTTTGCTTCTGTTTAGGGGCTTCAGAGCTTGATGCTTCAATAGCATCAAATAGCTTTATCAGCTCATCATCCGTTAAGTCACGCCATTCCCCGACAGGTAATCCCGCCAAACTAACATTCATAATACGGATACGTTCAAGCTTGGTGACTTCATAACCAAAATATTCACACATACGACGAATTTGACGGTTTAGACCTTGTACTAAGGTGATACGAAATACCATTGCGGCTTCTTTTTTCACCTTACATTTCTTGGTTTTTTGTCCCAGAATAGGAACACCCGCCCCCATACCGCGAATAAATTCATCAGTAATGGGTTTATCAACCGTGACCAAATACTCTTTTTCATGGGAGTTACCCGCCCGTAAGATTTTATTGACCAGATCACCATGGTTAGTCAAAAAAATCAGTCCCTGAGAATCTTTATCTAAACGACCAATTGGGAAAATACGGGTGCTATGGTTAACATAATCAACAATATTATCTTTCTCACCTTCATCTGTGGTACTGACGATACCTACAGGTTTATTCAGTGCGATCAACACCAGCTCAGAATTATCTTGCGCTTCAATTAATCGTCCATTCACTTTCACTTCATCGCCAGCCGTTACGCGATCGCCAATGCCTGCGCGCTTACCATTGATAAGAACCAGACCTTGCTCGATATAACGGTCGGCTTCACGACGTGAACAGATACCGCTTTCACTGATATATTTATTAAGACGAGTAGATAAATTGGTGTCCATGCTTCCCTCCGTAAACTGCGGAATATACCTCAATTAAGTGACGATAGAAACACTATTAGGTATACACTAAAGCAGAGATTTCTCACTCCTCATTTCCATGATAAGGAAAAGGTAGAAAAAAAGAGAGATAAAAACAATAAATAACTTAATTTTCAATTAAATAGAGATTTATTATTTAGTACTGTTTATTTTGTGAGGGTAACACAATGTAAGTGCCGCTAAAAACCGCTCCCGTACCTTCATCACCACAAATATCAACATCTAACTTAATACGTGCTTTGCTTCCTTTCGCTAATCGTCCTAAATCACCACTTAAATTTTCCATATCAGCAACGGCTGACGGCCGACCTGAGACTGGTTTTCGATAACGAATATGCGCATCCACCAGCACAATATCGCCTTGCAGTTTATGCTCTTGCATTAACAACCAAATCAGCCCCCAACCGGTCAGTGTTGCTAAAGAAAACTGGCTACCGGCAAAAATAGTATGGTGTGGGTTTTGATTACCGGATTCAGGGATCGTGGTATAAAAACGGGTGCCCGTATATTGCGTAATACGTAACCCCATTTTTTCACTTAGGGGGATATGCTGATGCCACTGTTTTTGCAACTCCGCGCACCAATCAGGACGATGGAGAATATCATCTAATGATTCAATACTTTTTTTCATAAAGTAATGTTTGATCGGGGTAGTTTGAGGGCCTGTGACTAAACCACAATTCTCATAACCTAATTTTTCAAAGAAACGAACGGACTCTTCTCTGGCGCTACAAACAATACGCTTTACCCCTTCTTGACGAGCTAAAGACTCTAACGCCATGGCAACTAAAGAGCCTAATCCTTTACCTTGAGCATCCTCACGTACCGCCATAAAGCGGATTGCACCTTCATTATCGGCATTTATATAGAGACGACCAATAGCAACGGGTTGCCCACTGTCATCAACCACCATCTGGTGATGCGCTAAGGTATCATAACCATCTTTTTCGGAGCCTTCTGGCTGATGTAACGGTTTACGAAGCATTTCCCAACGAAAAGTATAATAAGCTGCTAATTCTGCTTGCGTCTTAGGGGTTCGTAAATGATACATAGTAAGCTCCTATTATAATTCAACTAGACCTGCAACCAGAATGTCACTGGGCCATCATTAGTCAGGGTGACCTGCATATCGGCGGCAAATTGCCCTGTTTGGGTTTCTAAACCTTGTTGCTTACACTGCTCAACAAAATAGTGATATAAATTTTCAGCCATTTCAGGAGGCGCTCCGTTAGAAAAACCCGGTCTCATCCCTTTTTGGGTTTCAGCGGCCAGTGTAAATTGCGATACGACTAATAGGCTACCACCTGCTTGTTGTACATTCAGATTCATTTTGTCATTTTCATCACTGAAAATACGATAACCACACACTTTTTCACACAATCTTTTTGCTTTCTGTTGGTTATCGTCTTTTTCTACTCCTAATAGCACGAGTAAGCCGTGATTAATGGCGCCAACAGTCACACCGGCAATATCGACTTTCGCTTGTGTCACTCTTTGGATTAACGCAATCATACTGTATTCCTGATTAACACCGAATATGTGTTTATAAAAAAAGGATAACAAATTCAATTAATTGTTATCCTATTACAACGTTATTCTGTTACTGGGAGAGTAAAATCATGATCTTTAAAGTATTCAACAACCGTATTTTTATCTACGACATGAACACCTTGAATACCTAACGCAATGGCTGCATCGACATTAGTTTGTAAATCGTCAAAGAAGACAGCATCTTGTGCTTCAACGCCTTCGGACTGTAGCACATATTTATACACTTCAGGATCTGGCTTTCTCATACCGATATCTTGGGATAAATAGAGAAAATCCGCTGAAGCGGCGATTTCAGGATAGTGCTGAGGCCAATAATCTTGATGTAATCGATTAGTATTTGACAATACCACCACACGATGACCTTGCTCTCTTAGCTTATTCATTATATCTATGACTTCTGGGCGAACAGCGATAAAAATAGCCTGCCATCCTTCCGCAAACTGTTCAAAACTCAGTCCAATACCAAGCTCAGCACAGACAGCTTCTGCAAATTCTATATCCGTAATATTGCCTCGTTCGTGTAATTTAAAGGTTTCCCCAGTCGTAAAATTATCTTTTATACTGGCTAATGGAACCCCACTGAGTTTACTCCACACGGCAAAAACACGATTGAAATCAATATCGATAATCACATTACCCATATCAAAGATATAAAGCATAAATTCTCTCCATAATAGAAAACTCGTTTTACTTTAATCATAAATTGCTTGAGTGAATAGGCTTAAACGATAAAAAATACCATATTCACACCTAATTTTTTGAAAAACATAAAACCAGAAGGGGAAGAGACGAAAAATAAGACGAGAAGCATCCTTATCTATAAAGGAATTGCCATGTGATGATAAGGTACTCTCTCCCCATTTATTTTCCTATGATTTTAAAATCATCATGCAACTGTGCCCAATGTAATACTAATTTCTCTTTATGCTCATCAAGCATTTAAAATGCCATGTAGCTGAATATTAAGGCCTTCCACTTTCTCGATTTGTTTATTCATACCTTATTCCTCTGTTTTAAACCAAAAGTCGAGATCATCCCCATCATCTTTCAAATCAATTTCGCTTTTATTCGCTATCACAGTACTTGCAATCATAGGGTTTATATTAGAATTTTTAGCCTTAATTGATAACTCTAAATCTAGTCCTTCTAATACTCTTAATAAGGTTGATAGTTTTAAATCACTTCCTGATTCTATACGTTGGTATTGTTGCTGTTTCATACCGATACGTAGATACATATCTTTTTGCTCAATACCTAATTTTTTACGTTGTTCCGCTATTAAATTAGCAATTTCATTAATAGTCTTCATAATTAACTCTAAACCATTTCAGTGATTACATTAGCATTATATACAACATTTTAGTTGTATATAAACAAAAAACAACTTATAAATTGTATACAGCAATAAAAACAACTTTCAAGTTGTATATAAGACAAGAAACAACACTTGAGTTGTAAATGGAAATCAAGGAATGAAAAATAACAAAAGCTAGCATTATAGGTATATCAGCGCATTATCCGAACTCACTTATTCATGCTAATGCACAACCATATGAAGATATTACTATTAGATATGAAAGTATATCTTGGGATCACATTTGTGCAGGAATGTCAGGTGATAGTATTAGTCAAAACATTTAAGATTTCTCAACAAAAAGTGATGTGGTTCTTGATTTTTCATCAATAGATATTTTTATATGTATATTATCTTTAACCCATCGCTCTTCTTTATAGAAATCATCATATGTAGAGGTGAATCCATTTTTAGATAGATTATCAATAAGAGCTATGTTCTTTTCAGGTTTTATATTAAAAAAAATAACATCATTGGACTCATTTGAATTTCCATCTATGGGTCTATAGATAATGATATATTCATCTGATATAAAATCTATTTTTTTGACCTCATCAAAAGTGTATAGGTAATAATAAACGAAATTTAACTTGGTATATTCTCTGTCACCAGGAAACATCAGTAAAATGATGGTCGTCATTAAAGATAAAATCAATAATATTGGAAAAATAAAAAATTTATTCAATTTTAATCCATTCACTTTCAGCTCCAATGTTTATTCCTGTTGTATCTTTTACATGAATTAAAATACTATTATTTCTAATATCTTCTATCGGTTTTACGCGATCCAAATAGCATGGTAATGAAACGAAGTAAGGTCTTGCATTATTTGGATAAATAGCTGGATCAGGAAAAATTAACGGTTTGAAAAGCTTATTTTTATATTTACCAATAGAGCCGTAATAATCCCAGCGACGATAAGCCTCTTCTTTACTTAATACTGTTAAATATGTCATTGGGTCTACGTCACTAACTGCTCTGTAAAATCCTAATAAGTTTGATATGCAATCCTCTCCACTATAACCACTATCCGTAAACCAACTAAAAGGAAAAGCATCTTGAAGAGATTCAAATTTATGAGTGGTATACATAATAATAGTAAGAGCTACTCTCTTTTTATCATTATCTGATAATCCTCTTCTAACCTTCCATCGAGTTATTTTTGACACCCCATAACTTCTTCCTCTTCCCATGTATTGAGTGTACTTCAAGGTAAAATATGGCTCTTTAGTACTATAGTCTCCTGCAGTTAGAACACTCATTAAAGTGGATGCATCTTCACCTTTTGCATGGCCTTTATCTATCCATCCAATTTCTTTGGTATAGATAAGTCTGCCTCCATCAATATCTGATCTTTTTGTCATTATCACTCATCTTTTGTTATTGCAATTTAGTTTCAGATAAGACCCATTATGTTAAACGGCCTAGTTAGTTAGTGAAAACTGTCCATTTATCTCTAATTCCCCATCAAAACAATTTTAAGCAACAAACGCATCTCATAATACCAAATCTGTATTGGCAGTTTAGCACAGTTTCTGTTGGTTTTTGGGTGGTTCTGAGCATCTCTTTTTTAAACTTAAAAATGCGATTAACGTTTTTAAAAGTAGTCAATGATTTATGAGATATCGGATGAAAGCGAAAAAAGTAAAACCCGAGACTGAGATGCGCAAATGAAAAAGGCTCAACCAAATGGTCAAAAGGAAAAATCGGTTTAGTCCGGCGCAAATAGAACTATGGAAAAAGGAGCAAGAAGACCAAGAACAACGAGATGCCTGGCTTACTGAAAGTGAAGAGGCGATAAAACGTCATATGAAAGACTTATAGCATTTAGCATAAAAACCTAATGCCTCAATGTGGTACTAATCAAAACAGAGCGAAGCGACAGCATCTTCCTGTCTTTGCTTTTCTCTATGATTCGGTTATTGTGCCTTAGCTCGTGCAACTAGCTAAGTTGGGTACTTCTGGTTAGGTTGGGCTTCTTTCGATGGTGCAATCGAAAAATCTCTAGTCCGTTGATTGGTGCTCTTATCAGGTACGCACTGTAATCTTTCGATACCGCAAGGGTAGAGCTAGGATCACTTCACAGAAGTGACGGGGTTTTATAAACTCAGGGCGCTTAACGCGCCCTAAGAATTATATTATCAGAATAACAAATTAGTCTTTGCTACGATAAGCACGACGACGATCGTTTTCTGAGAGATGACGTTTACGTAAACGAATAGATTGTGGAGTCACTTCCACTAATTCATCATCATCAATAAACTCTAATGCTTGTTCTAATGTTTGCTTGATATGTGGCGTCAGCGTTGTCGCTTCATCCGTACCAGAAGCACGCATATTTGTCAGTTTTTTACCTGTTAAGCAGTTTACTGTTAAGTCATTAGAGCGAGTATGAATACCAATAACTTGGCCTTCATAAACTTCTGCACCATGAGTAACAAATAACTTACCACGATCTTGTAAGCTATATAGCGCGTAAGCAACGGCTTTACCCTGACCATTAGAGATCATCACACCATTATTACGACGACCGATTTCACCTGGGCGCACATCGTCATAATGACTGAATGTTGCGTACAGTAAACCAGTACCTGATGTCATCGTCATAAACTCAGTACGGAAGCCAATTAAACCACGGCTAGGGATAATGTAGTCTAAACGTACACGTCCTTTACCATCTGGTTGCATGTCGCGCATTTCACCTTTACGCTCACCCATCGCTTGCATCACATCACCTTGGTGCTGCTCTTCAATATCGATAGTGACTTGTTCGAAAGGCTCTTGTTTACGACCATCAATCTCGCGGAAGATAACTTTCGGACGAGATACGGCTAATTCGTAACCTTCACGGCGCATATTTTCAATCAGTACTGATAGGTGTAATTCACCACGACCTGATACACGGAATGCATCTGGATCTTCAGTCTCTTCAACACGCAGTGCTACGTTATGAACTAACTCTTTTTTCAGACGATCTAAAATCTGACGAGAAGTAACAAACTTACCTTCACGACCACAGAATGGTGATGTATTAACACAGAAATACATGCTAACAGTAGGCTCATCAACGGCTAATGCAGGTAATGCTTCCACAGCACCTACTTCGCAAATCGTATCAGAAATATTTAATTCACCTAAACCTGTAATCGCAATGATGTCGCCAGCTTCTGCAACGTCAACATCGATACGCTCTAAGCCTAAATGACCTAATACTTTACCTACTTTACCGTTGCGGGTATTACCTTCGCTATCGATGATAGTCACTTGTTGATTAGGTTTTACTTTACCGCGCTTAATACGGCCAATACCGATAACACCCAGATAGTTATTATAATCTAACTGAGAAATCTGCATCTGGAAGGTCCCCTCCAGATCGACTTTTGGCGGCTCTACATATTTGACGATAGCTTCATATAATGGAGTCATATCATCAGCCATGTCATTATAATCTGTTCCCGCAATACCATTTAATGCTGATGCATAGATAATTGGGAAATCCAGTTGTTCGTCAGTCGCACCTAAGTTAACAAACAGATCAAAGACCTGATCAACAACCCAATCAGGGCGTGCACCTGGACGGTCAACTTTGTTGATAACAACGATAGGTTTTAAGTTGTTAGCAAACGCTTTTTGTGTCACAAAGCGAGTTTGTGGCATTGGGCCATCCATCGCGTCAACCAGCAATAGAACGCTGTCTACCATAGACATAACGCGTTCTACCTCACCACCGAAGTCGGCGTGTCCTGGGGTATCTACGATATTAATACGATAGTCATTCCATTTAATCGCTGTATTTTTCGCAAGAATAGTAATTCCGCGCTCTCTTTCGAGATCATTAGAGTCCATCACGCGCTCAGCAACGGTTTCACGTTCACCGAACGTGCCAGATTGCTGTAGTAATTTATCGACAATAGTAGTTTTACCATGGTCAACGTGGGCGATGATGGCGATATTACGCAAGTTTTCGATCACAAAATTTGCCTCAGGCATTGTAGAAATAAGCGTGTTATTGTACACGCTTTAGACGAGAGACTAAACAAGATCACAATAATGATTGCTTAACAATATGCAATTAATTGAATTGTGATCCTTTTCACGCCTCAGAAATAAGTCGTCTTGAACCGATTGCACCAAAATTGTGCAACTATTCAGACTTAATTTGCACCAAATTTGTGCAATAATTAAAAAATCACGGGGGATATTCTACACTAAACTTCATCAATACAGTATATATCCCTTTTTAGATAAGTTGGCATGCTTTTCGCAATAGAGTTTAGGTGAGCAAAAAATTCACCGAAAAATGTGTAAGGCCACTGCACTTAATAAAACCATTCGCCAGGAGAGTTACTATGTCCCTTGAACATGTGTTATCCATGATTGAAGAACATAAAGTTAGATATATTGACTTACGTTTCACTGATACCCGCGGTAAAGAACAACATATTACTATTCCGGCGCATCAAGTTAACGATGATTTCTTTGAAGAAGGAAAAATGTTCGACGGCTCCTCTATTGGTGGTTGGAAAGGCATTAATGAATCAGATATGGTGCTAATGCCTGATGCTACAACAGCGATGCTTGACCCATTTTTCCAAGATCCAACATTAATTATTCGTTGTGATGTTTTAGAGCCAGGCACTATGCAAGGTTACGATCGTGACCCGCGCTCTATCTCAAAACGTGCAGAAGACTACTTAAAATCAAGTGGTATCGCTGACACCGTCCTATTTGGCCCTGAACCTGAATTCTTCCTTTTTGATGATATTCGTTTTAAAAATGATATCTCTGGTGCTTCTTATGCCATCAATGATATTGAAGCAGCATGGAATACCAATACACAATATGAAGAAGGTAACAAAGGTCATCGCCCAATGGTAAAAGGAGGTTACTTCCCTCTCCCTCCGGTTGATTCCTCACAAGATATTCGCTCGACCATGTGTAATATCATGGAAGAGATGGGCTTAGTGGTTGAAGCACACCACCACGAAGTCGCAACTGCAGGTCAAAATGAAGTGGCAACCCGCTTTAATACCATGACCAAAAAAGCAGATGAAACTCAAATTTATAAATACGTAGTACAAAACGTCGCTAACGTATTTGGTAAAACCGCGACCTTTATGCCAAAACCTTTAGTGGGTGATAATGGCTCAGGTATGCACTGCCACATGTCACTGTCTAAAAATGGTGTCAATTTATTTGCTGGTGATAAATATGGCGGATTATCTGAAATGGCGCTGTATTACATCGGTGGTATTATCAAACATGCTCGTGCATTAAACGCATTTACTAACCCAACCACTAACTCATATAAACGCTTAGTGCCGGGATTTGAAGCCCCTGTTATGCTGGCTTATTCTGCCCGTAACCGCTCAGCATCCATTCGTATTCCGGTAGTCGCTAGCATGAAAGCACGCCGTATCGAAGTGCGTTTCCCAGATCCTTTAGCTAACCCTTACCTTGCATTTGCAGCTCAATTAATGGCAGGTCTTGATGGTATTATCAATAAAATTCACCCAGGTGATGCCATGGATAAAAACCTCTATGACTTACCCCCAGAAGAAGCTAAAGAGATCCCAACAGTGGCAGGTTCATTAGAAGAGGCGCTCAATGCCCTTGATAATGACCGTGAATTCTTAACCCGTGGCGGTGTATTCACTGATGATGCTTTAGACGCTTATCTTGAGCTATTACGTACTGATGTGCAGCGTGTTCGTATGGCACCACATCCACTTGAATTTGAAATGTATTACAGTGCGTAACGCACAATAGTTAAAGTACTTACTTTGCTTATGATTTTTTTGTTGCCGTGAAGCTATTTTGCCCATCTTCGGATGGGCTCTTTTCTCTCTAATGAGGCATCTGTTAATAAATTACGCATCTGTTCATTTATGAAAAAAAAGGTAAGATGCACTAAAATGGTGCAATGGGAGTATTCAATATGGAAACGGCGGATTTACCTGATAACACACTTATTTTGGATTCATTAATCCACTCAGTATTGGTTATCAACCAAGAGTTTATTATTTGCTATGCAAACCATGCTGCATTGCAATTACTGGCTCAAAGTCGTCGTAAATTATTTGAAACCCCTTTTAGCGCACTGTTTAGTTATTCCTCTTTTGATGAACAGTTAATGCGTGAAACATTAGCAAATGGGCAAAGCTTCACTGATAACGAAGTGATTTTGGTTATTAATAACCAATCACACACTATGTCGCTCAGTGCCCAGCCTATTTCCGAGCAACACATTTTGTTGGAGCTGGCGCCTATGGATAGTCAACGCCGGTTAAGCCAAGAGCAGATACAACAAGCACAACAAATGGCGGCTAGGGAATTGGTTAGGGGACTGGCACATGAAATTAAAAATCCACTCGGTGGATTACGAGGGGCGGCTCAATTATTAGCAAAATCATTACCTGATCCTGCGCTGACTGAGTATACCCAAGTCATTATTGAACAAGCCGATCGCCTAAGAGCGCTTGTGGATAGGTTACTCGGTCCACAACATCCCGGCACCAAAACCTTTCAGAGTATTCATCATGTTGTAGAGCGTGTTGCACAACTTATCACATTAGAATGCCCTGAAAATGTCACCTTACTCAAAGATTATGATCCTAGTCTACCTGAGCTTTCACACTATCCGGATCAGATTGAGCAGGTATTGTTAAATATTACCCGCAATGCATTACAGGCAGTGGAGAAAACTGGGGGAACTATTATTTTGCGAACCCGAACAGCGTTCCAAGTCACACTGCAGGGTGAACGTCATCGACTAGTGGCTCGCATTGATGTGATTGATACTGGCGCGGGTATTCCTCCTCATCTACAAGACACGCTTTTTTACCCGATGGTCAGTGGCAGAGAAGGCGGAAATGGCCTTGGTTTATCCATTGCACGTAGCTTAGTCGACCAACACGCCGGTAAAATTGAGTTTACCAGTTGGCCGGGAAATACCGAGTTTTCTATTTACTTGCCAATAAAATAGGAGATAACCAATGCAAAAAGGAAATATATGGGTTGTCGATGATGATAGCTCTATTCGCTGGGTGCTTGAGCGAGCCATTACACGAGAAGGCCTTACATGTAAAACCTTCGAACACGCTAATGACGTCCTCAGTGCACTCAATAGTGAACTTCCCGATGTATTATTATCAGATATTCGTATGCCTGATATTGATGGCTTATCTCTCTTAAAAAGCGTTAAAGAGCAACACCCTACGTTGCCGGTTATTATCATGACAGCGCATTCTGATCTTGATGCCGCGGTAAATGCTTATCAGCAAGGGGCATTTGATTATCTCCCCAAGCCTTTTGATATTGATGATACACTTGCACTCATTCATCGTGCTATTACGCACTATCGAGAGCAAAAACAACCTAATACAACAGAAACTAACCTTCAATCTGTCTCTGACATGATTGGCGAAGCCCCTGCGATGCAAGAGGTTTATCGCATTATTGGTCGCCTTTCTCGCTCATCAATTAGTGTGCTTATCAATGGCGAGTCGGGTACTGGTAAAGAATTAGTTGCACATGCTCTTCATCGCCATAGTCCGAGAGCACAAGCCCCTTTTATTGCACTCAATATGGCGGCTATTCCCAAAGACTTAATTGAATCAGAACTTTTTGGTCATGAAAAAGGGGCATTTACTGGTGCATCTCAAGTACGCCAAGGCCGTTTTGAACAAGCGAACGGCGGTTCCCTCTTTCTTGATGAAATTGGCGATATGCCACTGGATATTCAAACCCGCTTATTACGCGTCTTGGCTGAAGGTCAATTTTATCGTGTTGGCGGTTATGCCCCTGTAAAAGTCGATGTACGTATTATTGCCGCGACTCATCAAGACTTAGAAAAACGCGTAATGGAAGGTGATTTTCGTGAAGATCTCTACCATCGACTCAATGTAATACGTATTCAATTGCCCCCACTGCGTGATAGAACAGAAGATATTCCAAGCTTAGCGCGTTATTTTCTCCAAAAAACCGCTCGAGAACTTGGTGTTGAAACTAAAGTACTCCACCAGCAAAGTTTACATTGTATGATGGAATACCACTGGTCAGGTAACGTCAGACAATTAGAAAACGTATGTCGTTGGTTAACGGTTATGACCGCTAGCCAAGAGATTATGCCGCAAGATTTACCTCAAGAGATCCGCCAATCAGATGAGAAGAGCAAATCGATACCTCGTATCTCCTCTCAACATTGGTCACAACATCTTTCATTATGGGCGGATGAGGTATTCAGTGAAGGCAAAGAAAATATTCTTAATGATGCTCTACCACAATTTGAGCGCACCTTACTACTCAGTGCGCTTTCCTATACAAAAGGCCATAAACAAGATGCTGCACGTTTATTAGGGTGGGGAAGAAATACGCTGACACGTAAATTAAAAGAGTTAGGTATAGAGGAGTTTTAAGTCACTCCCCTCCCTTTTATTTTTGCCCACTAAATCACTCGAGAGAATTGGCGTTGGCGCATTTGATTACGTAAATAAGTATCAAAACACATACAAATATTACGGATCAATAAACGTCCTCTTGGAGTGACCTGAATTTTTTCTGCGCTGATCTCCACCAATCCATCTTCTGCCATTGGTGCAAGCAATGCTAAGTCTTCTTTAAAATAATCTTGAAAATCAAGCTGATATAGATGTTCAATCTCAGTAAAGTTAAGATGGAAATTACAAATCAAGGTCTTAATAACATCGCGACGAATACAATCATCATGAGTTAGAGAGAGTCCACGCCACAACGCATGCCCTTCGCTATTTACGCGAGCATAATACTCTTTTAGCACTTTTTCGTTCTGCGCATAGTGATCACCCAGCATACTGATAGCTGAAACGCCCATTCCCAATAAGTCACACTCTTCATGAGTGGTATATCCTTGGAAATTACGATGTAGAATGCCTTGGCGTTGTGCAACCGCTAATTCATCATCAGGCTTAGCAAAGTGATCCATCCCAATAAACTGATAACCATTTGTGGTGAGTGTGGTGATAGTCTCTTGCAAGATCTCTAACTTTTCTTCTGCAAGTGGTAAATCTTCATCTTTAATTTTACGTTGTGCGGCAAATAAATTAGGTAAATGTGCATAATTGAACACACTTAAGCGATCAGGGGACAATTCAATCACTTTTTTTAACGTAAAAGCAAAACTTTCTTTAGTCTGTTTAGGTAGCCCATAGATCAAATCAATACTGGTAGAATGAAAGCCCACTTCACGCGCTCTTGCTACTAATGAAAAGATAAATGCTTCATCTTGTTCACGATTAACTTTTTGTTGCACCTCTTTATTAAAATCTTGCACCCCCATACTTAGGCGGTTAAATCCCTCATTGTGTAAATGATCAATAACATCTAACTCAATCTCACGGGGATCAATTTCAATAGAGAGCTCAGCATTTTCCACAAAATGAAAATGTTGTCTTAATAAGGCGACTAAGCGACTAATTTGCTGTTTATCAAGAAAAGTGGGAGTACCGCCCCCCCAATGCATTTGGGTCACTTTTCTATTTTTAAAATAGCGAGCGCGATTAATAATTTCTTTTTCTAAAACATCAAGATATTCATCAGCTTTATGTTTATGGCGCGTGATAATTTTATTACAACCGCAGAAATAACATAACTTATGGCAGAAAGGAATGTGAATATACAGTGACAGAGGTCGCTCGGGATAACGCTTTGTTGCTTGTTCGAAATCCGCATCACTATATTGCTGATTAAATTCCAATGCCGTTGGGTATGATGTGTAGCGCGGACCTGAATAGTTATACTTATGGATCAGGTCAAGATCCCAAATAATTGTTTGTTCTGACATGCTTCTACCTTCCAAAAGTGAACCGCCGATGTGCCATACCAGCCAACAGACATTATGACCACCAGAAATAATAGTGTAACCAATAAATGCTTAACTGAACACGAGAGAAAAAAAGATCCTGTTTTTGACCTTTTCACTCTATCTGTAAATAATCACTCAAGTAAAAAATATGATATAGATCACATTAAACGGAAATAGTATTACTGTTAAAATTTATTTATGAATAAATTAAGTTTATTCAATATGTTAGTAGCGCATTTTAATAATACATCTTTTTTCGATTATTTTTATAACACATTAAAAAAAATATATTACTCAAAATACACTTTAAAATAAATAAATATATCGTTTTATTAATTTTATTATATTTTTATTCTCTCATAATTCGATAGTTATAATTATAATGATAATTAGCCCTTTACCTAATTTATAATATTACATACTCTATATTTAAACATTGATTAATATCCAATTAAGTCGTGTTTTGATTTAAATTTGAGGCTCAGTAAAAGAACAAAGGTCGCTATATTACAAGGAAAGATAGCACTCCCCATTACCTTTTCGCATTCATTCTGATATTTCTCTTATTTAATCGTCTCTTTATATATTCCGAATTAAGGATTATGCGCCACGGAAGGAAATGGACAATCAACCAAGGATGGTTAGTTCTCTGCGATATATCATTTCCCCCCTTAATGTTTCACTCTCAAATCAGTAGTCTCACGCTGTTTATATAAAATGCAGATAAAATCACCCAATATAAATAAGAATAATTATTATTTATAATAGATAAATAAAAACGCGGCTTATATTTACAATATAAACCGCGTCTTTTAAAAGAGTAATCACTATAACAAACTGTTATTGTCCCTCTTTTTCATAGTGGGGAGAGCGAGGACCATATAAGATCCCATTGGCATGTCCAGCAGAAAGTAAACGCACACTTGCTACTCCTGCAATTTCGTGACTTTTATCTGCAATAGTATCAACAATTTGAGTCACTACTGCAGAAACTAACATGCCCACCAAACCATTCGATGCTGTATCCCCTTCTGCACTCGATGCACTGGCATGTCCACTCCACAATAAGGCACCATTACGTAAATCGACCAATTTAGCACTGGCACTGACACGCGTCTCACTGGCGATCACTTGATAAGAAGTACCATATTGGGTGACATCCAAATAGAGCACAGAATCCGCACCAAAAATCTCACGTAACTTATTAGGACTCACCGCTTGGATATCGCTTCCCGTTGACAAACCATTTTGTTTAAAGGTCTCTTCAACAACCGCGACAGGAAAAACATAATAGCCAGCTTCCGCCAAAGGATAAGTCACTTGAGATAAAAAGCTATGGGCAGCTTCTACTTCTGGAGTCTGATTTTTAGGTAACAGCACTAAAATGCTTTTTGGTTTACTTGCTTTAAAGGCGGTATAGTCTGTTTTGACTGGCTCTGCACATCCTGATAACACAAAAGCAAATGCCACAAAAACTAACGTTAAAATGCGATTCATTTTTGTGCTCCCTTATTTTTCATCAGAAAATCCATAAACTTTGCTGATTCAGGATAAAGGGTTTTCTCCTGATCAAACTCACTCATGGCTAAGTCTAATGCGCCAGTGGTCACATATAACATGCCCAAATGTGCATGTAACCCCGGTGGAACGCCTAATGATTTTGCTCGGGCAACCTCGATGCTTTTTTTCAATGCATCGATTTGCGCATGAGGATCACTTTCACTTTGTTGATAATATTGATATACCACCGTTTGATAACTATCCCAGTTATAAAGAGGCTTTGGCGCTTGGCACCCAACCAATAACAACGAGGCAAATAGCAACCCCAGCAATGATTTTGACATTTTTATATCCTTATAAAATTGGGGTTACTGCTCAGGCTGCCAAGCATGGCTTTCAATCCCTGCAACTAAATTATTCACCGCTTCACGAATGGCTAAATCAAGCACTTTACCATTAAGTGTTGAGTCATAACTTGCTGTGCCACCAAAACCAACAATCTCACGATTAGAAAGCTCATATTCCCCCGCACCTTGCGTAGAGAACACCACTTCAGAGGTATTCACATTCACAACATTTAAGTTCACTTTGGCATAAGCAACTTGGGTTTTTCCACGTCCTAAGATACCAAATAGTTGGCGATCACCTACTTCTTTGCGACCAAACTCTGTCACATCACCAGTAATAACGTAAGTTGCGCCTTTTAATTGCTGACTTTGGCCTTTAATCTTCGCTTCTTGTGTTAACTCCGTTAAGTTAGCGCGATCTAAAACATTAAAACGGCCTGTTTGTTGTAAATGTGTAATTAAAATCGTTTTAGATTGATTACCCAATCTATCCACACCATCAGAAAAAATACCATTCATGTAATTAGAACGGTTATCAAACTTACCAATAGCAATGGCACTCTTAGGTCCTGAGTAAGTCGTATTATAGGTAGCCACTTTAGCAACCTCTAAAGAGCGAGAAGATTCTGAGGCACAACCTGCTAGTAATGAAGCAGAAAGTAAAACTACCCCTAATGATAATTTATTAAATGTCATTTTCATCATCCAATATCGGTGAAATAAACCTATCGTCATTGATTTTTTGTTGTGCAAATCCTATAACGAACAATAAAATAAGATAAATTTTAATTTACGTTTCTATTTTACCCGCCATTAAACCATAACAGTAGTAAGGTTAATAATGGGATCAACTTATTTTTAATATAAAATTAATCACCCATAGGGAAAATAGAAAAATGTTGATAAAAGAAACAACAAATGAATATAAAGATAAAATACGTTATATTCTATCTATTATATTAGCAATATACCTTAAGTTAGATAAAAGCAGACTCAGACAAAAGACTAAAAGTATATTTTATATTAACAAAATAATTTAATTGCTGATTACTTTTGCCTTTTTATTCACCAAACCATAGATTGAGTGAATAGTTATGAAACGTGAAGTAATAAAATTTATTACTTCACGTTGATATTGATGGCTACCTGTAAGATATTAGCGTTTTTTACCAAATGCTGCGGCCAATGCATCGCTCATCGCACTATTACCTGCATTGTTACCCGTATTTGATTGGCGGTTTCTGGTCGGTTTTTGCCCGCGACTATGTTTAGAAGCATTATCCTTAGTCACTGACTGGCGTTTATGATCACTATCAGCAGCCACTTCATCTAAACGCATGGTTAACGCAATACGTTTACGCGGTAAATCGACTTCAAGGACTTTTACCTTCACAATATCGCCGGTTTTTACCACAGTATGGGGATCTTCAACAAATCTATCCGACAGTGATGAAATATGCACTAATCCATCTTGGTGTACCCCAATATCTACAAAGGCACCAAAATTAGTCACATTAGTTACAGTACCTTCCAATATCATACCACTGACTAAATCATTCATTGTTTCAACACCTTCGGCAAAGGTGGCTGTTTTAAACTCAGGACGAGGATCACGCCCCGGTTTAGCAAGCTCCTTTAAGATGTCATTAATGGTAGGTAAACCGAACTGCTCGGTGACAAATTCTCTGGCATTGATTTGTGAAAGTAATGCACTATTGCCCATGACTTGATCAATTTTTTGATGTATTGATTGCAAGATATTTTCAACAATAGGATAGGCTTCAGGGTGAACCGTTGAGGCATCAAGTGGATTTTTACCATCACGAATACGTAAAAATCCCGCACACTGCTCAAACGCTTTAGGCCCTAAGCGCGCCACTTTGAGTAACTGTTTTCTATCCACAAAACGGCCATTTTCATCACGCCAAGCAATAATATTTTGAGCAATAGATTGGCTAAGCCCCGCCACTCGCGTCAATAGCGGTACAGAAGCTGTATTTAAATCAACACCGACACCATTTACACAGTCTTCAACAACAGTGTCTAATTTTTTTGCCAATAATATTTGGCTCACATCATGCTGATATTGACCCACTCCGATAGATTTAGGGTCAATTTTTACCAATTCCGCCAATGGATCTTGTAAGCGACGAGCGATAGAAACAGCGCCACGAAGAGAAACATCCAGATCCGGAAATTCTTTCGCTGCCAGCTCTGATGCCGAATAAACCGATGCCCCCGCTTCGCTCACGATCACTTTTTGTGCTTTAACTTCTGGGTAGCGTTTTACTGTATCAGCAAAAAAGCGCTCTGTTTCACGTGATGCAGTACCGTTACCAATCGCCACTAATTCTACATTATGCTTAATACATAATGCCGCTACACTAGCAGCGGCTTTATCCACTTGTCCGGTATGAGGATAAATAGTATCTGTCGCAATCAGCTTACCGGTACTATCCACCACCGCGACTTTAACCCCAGTACGTAAACCAGGATCTAGCCCCATCGTAGCTCGCATACCTGCAGGTGCGGCCATTAAGAGATCTTTTAGGTTACGTGCAAACACATTAATGGCTTCATCTTCCGCTTTCTCACGTAACTGACCCATTAATTCAGTTTCAAGATGCATTAACACTTTTATACGCCAAGTCCAACTGACAACGGCTTTACGCCAACTATCCGCGGGTTGATTATTAAGACGTAAACCTAAATGCTCCGTAATCAACTGTTCGCCATAGCTCTCTTTGGGGGCTTCTTCGAATTGTGGATCAGGATTAAGTGATAACTGCAAAATACCTTCATTACGACCACGAAACATCGCTAATGCACGGTGAGAAGGTACATGAGCAATCGGCTCATGAGTATCAAAATAATCGCTAAATTTAGCGCCTTCTGCTTCTTTTCCGTCAACAACTTTGCTAACAAGATGCGCATTTTTCCATAAATATTGGCGAACTTTAGCTAATAATCCAGCATCTTCTGCAAAGCGTTCCATTAAGATATAGCGAGCCCCATCTAAGGCTGCTTTACTATCATCTATTCCTTTTTCAGGGTTGATATATGCACTTGCTGCGTCTTCAGGAGTATGTTGTGGTTCATTCCATAACAAATCAGCTAATGGCTCTAAGCCATTTTCAATTGCAATTTGCCCACGAGTACGACGTTTCGGTTTATAAGGAAGGTAGAGATCTTCAAGTTCTGTTTTACTTTGCGTCTCATTAATCGAAGAGCGTAATTCTTCTGTGAGTTTCCCCTGCTCTTCAATTGATTTTAAAATAGTTTGGCGACGATCATTGAGTTCCCGTAAGTAACTCAGGCGGGTTTCCAATTGACGAAGCTGAGTATCATCTAACCCACCAGTTACCTCTTTTCGGTAACGGGCCACAAAAGGCACCGTATTCCCTTCATCCAGTAACGTAATGGCCGAAAGTACTTGCTGGGGCTTTACTGATAGCTCTTGTGCAATAATTCGGCTTAATGATTCATTCATAATATATTTACCTACCGAGAGGAGTGGTTAAAAAAGATGGCTATTATACACGCGCAATAAGAAAAAAATTCCGCTTATTATAGGCCAAGCATGACATTTATGAGGAAAATAACAGATTATTCTGTGATTCGCGCTATAGTATCTGTATGAAATTCAATGTTGATGATCGTATTTATTGGTAATGGCAAAAAGTAACTATATTACTCGTGATGGCTGGCATGCCTTGGATAAAGAGCTAAAATATCTTTGGAAAGAAGAGCGTCCTCGCGTCACTCAATCGGTCTCTGAAGCAGCGGCTCAAGGTGACCGTTCGGAAAATGCTGAATATATCTATGGTAAAAAAAGATTACGTGAAATAGACCGACGGGTTCGTTTTTTATCCAAACGTCTTGATGAATTAAAAATTGTTGACCCAGATCCTCGTCAAGAAGGAAAAGTGTATTTTGGCGCTTGGGTAACCCTTGAAGACGATGATGAAAACATTAAGACATTTAGACTAGTCGGCCCTGATGAATTTGACCCAGCAAAACAGTGGATTTCTATTGATTCCCCTGTCGCGAGAGCGCTGATCGGTAAAAAAGTGGATGATGAAGTTAGCGTGCAAACGCCAGGTGGCATCGTTAATTACTGCGTATTATCTATCAAATATTATTCGGAATAAGATAAATAAATAGTGTGATATTCTAAGATACAAAGTCAGAACAAGTTTTGCCTATAAATCATTAATATTTATTCTTTGTTTTTGGTTTAATATTCTTATCAATGATAGAATTCGCTAATAAAAGCATTTGCACTTCGGGAGCTTAAAGATGCAAGACAGTTATAAAGTGCTGATTGTGGATGATGATTTACGTCTACGTTCACTATTAGAGCGCTATTTGACAGAGCAGGGTTTTCAAATCCGCACCGCGGCAAACTCCGATCAAATGGATCGTTTACTTACTCGCGAATCTATCCATCTTATTGTCCTCGACTTAATGCTTCCTGGCGAAGATGGCTTATCTATTTGTCGTCGCTTGAGAAGCCAAAACAATCCTATCCCTATTATTATGGTGACTGCCAAAGGGGAAGAAGTTGACAGAATTGTCGGACTTGAAATTGGTGCTGATGATTATATCTCAAAACCATTTAACCCAAGAGAGCTATTAGCCCGTATTCGTGCGGTGCTTCGTCGCCAAGCCAATGAACTACCGGGAGCACCTTCACAAGACAATGCGATTGTCTCATTTGGTAAATTTAAGCTTAACCTCGGTACGCGGGAAATGTTCCACGAAGATCAACATATGCCTTTGACCAGTGGTGAATTTGCCGTATTAAAAGTCCTTGTTTCACATCCCCGAGAGCCATTATCACGTGATAAATTAATGAGTCTGGCGCGAGGTCGTGAATATAGTGCGATGGAGCGTTCTATTGATGTGCAAATTTCTCGTTTACGTCGCATGATTGAAGAAGATCCCACCCATCCTCGCTATATTCAAACGGTTTGGGGACTGGGTTATGTCTTTGTACCTGATGGAACGAGCGTATCATAATGAGAAGGCTGAGGCTTTCACCCCACAATAAGCTCACTCGCTCTCTATTTCTGGTTATCTCATTACTTTTTTTTAGCTTGATAGCCAGTTATGTTGTTGTACAGCATCTTATTGTCGGGCCAAGCCTCCAGCAATTTAATAAAGTATTAGCGTATGAAATTCGTACGCTAGTACCGGAAGAACTGATCTTAGTCGATGGCACCCCACTTAAAATTTCTCCCGCTCTACGTAATAAAATTTACAACGAGTTAGGTATCTCATTTTTTGATAAAGACGCCGCTTTAAAAGCCGGTTTAGAGTGGGCAAGAGAAGATTTAGAACTTAGCCAGCAGATGACGGATTATCTCAATAGTGATACGACGATTTGGCTAGAAAACACCCTAGAGTATCCTATTTTATGGATTAATACCCAACTCTCACCCACGCTATGGATACGCGTACCACTTACCGAATTAGGGCAAAATTTCTTATTACCCGTTTATCGGCAAGCCATTATTTTTATCATCATCGTAGTGGCATTTTTCTGGTTATATAACCGTTTTCAAAATCGTCCATTGCATGAAGTTGAATATGCAGCACGACGCATTGGTAAAGGGGTGATCCCTCCGCCAATACCTGAATCTGGCACTGCTGAAATGCGTTCAATTATTCGAGCATTTAATCAAATGTCATCAGATATTCGCTCATTAGATAATGATAGAACACTGGTGATGGCAGGGGTAAGCCATGATTTACGCACTCCGTTAACGCGTATTCGTCTTGCTACAGAAATGATGAGTCCTGAAGATAGTTATCTTGCTGATTCTATCAATAAAGATATTGAAGATTGCGATGCCATTATCGGTCAATTTTTAGACTATATGCGCACAGGCAAAGAGATGTCTTTAGAATTATGTGATATGAATGGTCTATTGCGTGAAGTGATCTGCGCTGAATCTAACTCAGGCAAAGTCAGCGAAGAGCATTTATACCCTTATCCTATCAATATCACAGCAAACCCAATTGCCGTCAAACGGGCGCTTACCAATATGATTGTTAATGCCACACGCTACGGACATGGTTGGATAAGCATCACAAGTAATCA
Organism: Proteus sp. HMSC14B05; assembly: GCF_001808035.1. NCBI lineage: Bacteria > Pseudomonadati > Pseudomonadota > Gammaproteobacteria > Enterobacterales > Morganellaceae > Proteus > Proteus sp. HMSC14B05. Next base: position 105,785 of record NZ_KV791994.1, read on the forward strand.
AAATGAAGAATATGCTTGGTTTCAAGTTGAAGACGATGGTCCAGGCATTGCCAAAGAAGATAGACAACGTTTATTCCAACCCTTTGTTCAAGGGGAACAAGCACGAAGTTCAACCGGTGCGGGTTTAGGTCTATCTATTATTCGTCGGATCATGGATGCCCATGGTGGCTTTGTCGAACTCGGCGATAGCACGAAAGGCGGGTTACTTATCCGTGCCAACTTTCCGTTAAAAGTGCAAGAAGACGAAGATGATTAATATCCTCACTTTTCAACGTTAACGCCCTTCTTATTCTTTCTCACCTATTTTTATGCATTATTTTCACTCTTTTTCTGCTTTGTCATAAAACTGTCACAATTAAGACATTTAATTGTCATCTAACTGACCTATTGTCTGTGCGTACCGTAACCGAAGTTGATAGATGTCGAAAAGTTATTCTACCTATCCCACAGGAGGGATTATGAAACTGATGCGTACCACCCTGACCAGTGTCATTGCCGCTGCACTTTCAATGACGGCTCTTTCTGCACAGGCAACGACCTCACTGACTGGTGCTGGCGCAACGTTCCCTGCTCCAGTTTATGCAAAATGGGCAGATAGCTATCAAAAAGAAACTGGCAACAAAGTTAACTACCAAGGCATAGGCTCTTCTGGTGGTGTAAAACAGATCATTGCTAATACTGTCGATTTTGGTGCTTCTGATGCACCATTAGCTGATGAAAAACTCAAGGCTGACGGTTTATTCCAATTTCCAACTGTCATCGGTGGTGTGGTGATGGCAGTCAATATCTCAGGTATTAAATCCGGTGAGCTTGTCTTAGACGGTGAGACTATCGGGAATATCTACTTAGGCAAGATCCAAAAATGGAATGATCCTGCTATAGCTAAACTAAATCCAAAACTCAATCTACCTGACCAAAACATTGCTGTTGTTCGTCGTGCTGATGGTTCAGGCACATCATTCGTTTTTACTAGCTACTTATCTAAAGTAAATAGCGCATGGAAAGATGAAGTAGGCGCAGGCTCTACCGTTAAATGCCCTACAGGCTTAGGTGGTAAGGGAAATGATGGCATCGCAGCCTTTGTTCAACGTCTACCAGGCTCAATTGGTTATGTTGAATACGCTTACGCAAAACAAAACAATCTTGCATATACTCAATTAGTCACTGCAGATGGCGAAGTTATTCCTCCTACTGCCGATAGTTTTAGCGCAGCAGCGAGAAAAATTGATTGGAGTAAGAGCTTTGCACAAGACCTAACGAATCAAAAAGGCGAAAATGCCTGGCCAATTACTTCTACTACCTTCATTTTAGTGCATCAAACGCAAAAAGATGCGGCTAAAGGAAAAGAAGTACTGAATTTCTTTAACTGGGCATATGAAAAAGGCAATGATGAAGCGAAAAATCTTGATTACGCCGTATTGCCAAAAGAAGTGGTAGAACAAATTCGTGCCGCTTGGAAAACAAGCATCAAAGACAGTAATGGTAAACCAATTTACTAACCAAAGGGTTACCATTAAAAAATAGATTAACGTTCACCCCCTGCAACACAGGGGGTAATAAATTAAAGAGGCTTTATGGCCGAGCATACAACGGTAATAAAGGCCCCGAGTAAACGAGGGGACGTTATTTTTAGCGCACTAGTTCGACTAGCTGCGTTAATTACACTTTTGCTTTTAGCAGGTATCATTGTTTCACTGATTTTCGCCTCATGGCCAAGTATTCAACAATTTGGTCTGTCATTCTTGTGGACGAAAGAGTGGGATCCACCCGCACAGGAATTCGGTGCTTTAGTACCAATTTACGGTACTGTCGTTACCTCAATTATTGCCCTGATCATTGCGGTTCCGGTGAGTTTTGGTATTGCACTCTTTTTAACAGAACTGGCACCCAATTGGCTAAAGCGCCCATTAGGTATCGCTATTGAGTTATTAGCCGCTATTCCAAGTATCGTTTATGGTATGTGGGGACTCTTTATCTTTGCGCCGCTCTTTGCCACATACTTCCAAGAGCCTGTTGGCAATGTGCTCTCATCAGTCCCTATTGTCGGTGAGTTATTCTCTGGTCCTGCGTTTGGTATCGGTATATTAGCAGCAGGGGTTATCCTCGCAATTATGATCATCCCTTATATCGCGTCTGTAATGCGTGATGTATTTGAACAGACCCCGGTGATGATGAAAGAATCCGCTTACGGTATCGGCTGTACCACATGGGAAGTGATTTGGAATATCGTTTTACCTTATACCCGAAACGGTGTGATAGGTGGTGTGATGCTTGGATTAGGTCGTGCGCTCGGGGAAACTATGGCTGTGACCTTTATTATTGGTAACACCTACCAGTTAGACTCTGCATCACTCTTTATGCCGGGCAATAGTATTACCTCTGCATTAGCCAACGAATTTGCCGAAGCAGAAACAGGTCTTCATACCGCTGCATTAATGGAATTAGGTCTGATTTTATTTGTCATTACCTTTATCGTCCTTGCGATTTCTAAGTTTATGACACTACGTTTATCTAAGAATGAAGGAGCACGTTAAGATGGCTAAAACATCCTCTTCTTCATTACAAGTTCAAACAGAAAAAGAACTGCATATACGCCATAAACGCCAACTTTGGCGTCGTCAAAAAAACCGTATCGCACTGTTTTTATCTGTCTCTACCATGGCATTTGGTCTGTTCTGGTTAATGTGGATCTTGTTTTCTACAGTAACCAAAGGCTTTGATGGCATGTCTTGGGCCTTATTCACAGAAATGACGCCACCCCCTAACACCGATGGTGGCGGATTAGCTAACGCCATTGTGGGTAGTGGTCTACTTATTTTATGGGCGACGGTCATTGGTACTCCTTTGGGGATCTTAGCGGGTATCTACCTTGCTGAGTATGGACGTCGTTCATGGTTAGCGGAAGTCATACGCTTTATCAACGATATTTTATTATCAGCCCCATCGATTGTTGTTGGACTGTTTGTGTATACCATTGTGGTGGCACAAATGCAGCACTTTTCTGGTTGGGCGGGTATTGTGGCATTAGCGTTATTACAAATACCTATTGTTATTCGCACCACGGAAAATATGTTGAAGTTAGTCCCTGATAGCTTACGGGAAGCAGCTTATGCATTAGGGACGCCCAAGTGGAAGATGATCGCTAAAATCACGTTAAAAGCCTCCGTATCAGGTATTATCACGGGCGTATTATTAGCGATTGCGCGTATTGCGGGTGAAACAGCACCACTGCTATTTACTTCACTATCTAACCAATTCTGGAGCACAGATCTAAACGAACCGATAGCCAACTTACCTGTGACTATCTTTAAATTCGCCATGAGCCCTTTCTCACAATGGCAAGAGCTTGCTTGGGCTGGCGTATTACTGATCACCCTCTGTGTTCTATTTATCAATATTATCGCGCGCGTGCTGTTTGCTAAAAATAAGCATGGCTAACGCAGAAAGTTAAGCAAGAGAGAACGTTGAATGACTATGGCTAATGATAACGCTGGAAACAAAATCCAAGTTCGTGACTTGAACTTCTACTATGGTAAGTTCCATGCGCTGAAAAATATCTCATTAGATATTGCCAAAAATAAAGTAACGGCATTTATCGGCCCTTCTGGCTGTGGTAAATCCACTTTACTGCGTACTTTTAATAAAATGTATGAGCTTTATGGCGAACAGCGTGCTGAAGGTGAAATCTTGTTAGATGGCAACAATATTCTGACAGATAAACAAGATATTGCGCTATTACGCGCAAAAGTAGGCATGGTATTCCAAAAACCTACACCATTTCCAATGTCGATTTATGACAATATCGCTTTTGGTGTACGCTTATTTGAAAAACTGTCTCGTGCTGAAATGGACGAACGCGTTCAGTGGGCGCTGACCAAAGCCGCATTATGGAATGAAACCAAAGATAAATTACATCAAAGTGGCTATAGTCTTTCTGGGGGACAGCAGCAACGTTTATGTATCGCACGCGGTATTGCTATCCGTCCTGAAGTATTATTACTGGATGAGCCATGCTCTGCACTCGATCCTATCTCTACAGGTCGTATTGAAGAGCTTATCAGTGAACTAAAATCCGAATATACCGTGGTGATCGTCACCCACAATATGCAGCAAGCTGCACGTTGTTCTGATTACACTGCATTTATGTATTTGGGTGAATTAATCGAGTTCAGTGATACGGATACATTATTTACTCGTCCAGCGAAGAAGCAAACTGAAGATTACATCACTGGGCGTTATGGCTGATAACGAGGCAAATCATGGATAATTTAAACCACAATAAACATATTTCTGGTCAATTTAACGCTGAGTTAGAGCATATCCGTACAGAACTGATGGTCATGGGTGGCTTAGTTGAAGAGCAATTAAAAAAAGCCATTACCGCAATGCATAACCAAGACCAAGCATTAGCCAATGAAGTGATTGAAGGTGATCAAAAAGTCAATATGATGGAGGTTGCCATTGATGATGCCTGTATGCGTATCATTGCCAAACGTCAGCCCACCGCCAGTGATTTACGCCTTATTATGGCGATTTCTAAAACTATCGCCGAATTAGAGCGTATTGGTGATGTGGCAGAAAAAATCTGTAAAACGGCCCTTGAGAAATTTTCACATCAACATCAACCACTGCTAGTAAGTTTAGAGTCCTTAGGCCAACATGCGATACAAATGCTCCATGATGTTCTTGATGCTTTCGCTCGTATGGACTTAGAAGAAGCTATTCGAGTCTATCGTGAAGATGCAAAAATTGATAACGAATATGAAGGTATTGTTCGTCAATTAATGACTTATATGATGGAAGATCCTCGCACTATCCCGAGCGTACTGACGGCATTATTCTGTGCTCGTTCTATCGAACGTATTGGCGATCGTTGCCAAAATATCTGTGAGTTTATCTTCTACTACGTCAAGGGTCATGACTTCCGTCATTTAGGGGGTGACCAAGTAGAAAGAATGCTGACAAAAAATGATGATAGTCATTCTGCTAATTAAATAATTTATTCACTCTCTTTACGCTCTGAAACAGAGGCATTATTTGCCTCTGTTTTTTTATTTATGTTTATAAAGTCACTATCTCTCCTTAACTTATTCTATAAAAGCATATCCATATCATTTTTTATTATTTTATGAACTTAGAACAACTTGATAGCGTGATAGGCAACATAACAATGAGAATACTTTTTTTGGGGTGAATAATGAAATTACGTGTTTTGGCAACGGCATTAATTGCTGGCTCAGTGCTTTTTTCTGGTCTGGCAAAAGCCGATAAATTAGACGATATAAAACAGGCAGGTGTGGTACGCATTGCTATTTTTGATAGTAACCCACCGTTTGGTTTTATCGATCCACAAACCAAAAAATTGGCAGGTTATGATGCAGATATTGCGAATGAAATTGCCAAAGATCTCGGGGTAAAATTGGAATTACGTCCAACTAACCCAGCTAACCGTATTCCACTACTTAGCGCCAAAAAAGTCGATTTAATTGCCGCCAACTTCACCATTACCGAAGAGCGAGCAAAACAAGTCGATTTCTCTGTACCTTATTTTGCTACTGGACAGAAATTTATCGCGCGCAAAGGCGTATTAACCAGCCCTGAGCAAATTGCGTCATTACGCATTGGGGCTGACAAAGGCACCGTACAGGAAATTACCTTACGTGAACGCTATCCTGAAACTAAAGTCATCTCCTATGACGATACCCCTCTTGCGTTTGCCGCATTACGCAATGGCAATGTACAAGCTATAACCCAAGATGATGCTAAATTAGTAGGGTTATTAGCTAATTTACCTGAGAAAATCAAAGCTGATTTTGAAATATCGCCCTTTAGTATTACACGAGAATATCAAGCCGTTGCCGCAGCTAAAGGTGAACAGCGTTTAATTAACGAGATTAATAACACGCTATTAAGATTAGAGAAAGAAGGCAAAGCAGACGAAATTTATAATCGTTGGTTTGGCCCAGATACTAAGTCCGCTCAACCTCGTGGTGACTTTAAGTTTGCCCCACTTTCTGAGCAAGCGCCTCAATCCTAATGGTAGAGCAAATAACGATTTAATTCATCGCGATGATTTATTGATAAAACACCAACCCCGCTACTGCGGGGTTTGGCGTCTGCAATAGGTAATAATTATGTTTGCGCAGTTTCTTTCTCACTATCTTCTTGAGCCTCACTACTTAAGTTGGCTGTGGCAAGGTTTTTTAATCACCTTGCTTATCTCTTTCTGGACTATCATTATTGCCACATTACTAGGTTTTCTTCTCAGTGCTGCCTATGATAGCCATATCGCGCCATTACGTTGGTGTGCGGCCATTTATACTTCACTCTTTCGTAATACCCCATTATTGGTTCAGCTCTTCTTTTGGTATTTTGCTTCTGGTGAACTATTGCCACAAACGGCCATGATATGGCTTAACACCCCACATGAACTTTCTTTATTTGGCTTAACGCTCTCTTGGCCCTCTTTTGAATTTTTAGCCGGTATTATTGGGCTTACCTTTTACTCTGTACCTTTTATTGCCCAAGAGCTAAGAGCAGGAATACAGGGAGTCAGACAAGGCCAAAAATATGCAGCTTTAGCGTTAGGATTAACCCACTGGCAATCCATGCGTTATGTCATTTTACCGCAAGCTTTTCGTATCGCCCTTCCGCCATTGTTGGGTCAATATATGAATATTATCAAAAACTCCTCTCTCACTATGGCCATAGGTGTCGCAGAGCTTTCTTATGCTTCAAGGCAAGTTGAAACTGAATCATTACGTACTTTTGAAGCGTTCGGCGTCGCCACCATACTGTATATCGCTGCCATTGCATTAATGGAAGCTTGGGGGCAATGGCATCAGCAACGAAAATTAGCGCAAGGATATTGATATGGACTTTACTGTTATTGCTGATAATTGGCAGTATCTACTTTTTGGCGCGTATCCTGATGGGCCATTAGAAGGTGCGGCTTTAACCATATTTATTAGTGTGATCGCCGGTATTGTATCTATTATATTAGGGACGCTTGGGGGGATCGCTCTCGCCATGCTTAAAGGGGTATGGGTTAACTTATTTGCCGCTTTTTTAGGTTTTTTCCGTGCTATTCCGGTCATTATGCTGATTTTTTGGCTCTATTTTCTATTACCCGTGGTATTAGGAATGGAAATTCCTGAGATAACCACCGTGATCTGTGCTCTAGCACTTATTACCTCCTCTTATATCGCTCATGGTGTTAAAGCCGGTATTCTCGCTATTGGCAAAGGGCAATGGCAAGCAGGTTTATCATTAGGATTTAATCGCTGGCAGACGCTTTGGTATATCGTGTTACCACAAGCATTACGTATGATGGTGCCCTCTTTTATCAATCAATGGATAGCCTTAATTAAAGATACTTCCCTCGCTTATGTTGTAGGTGTCGGTGAACTCTCATTCTTAGCAACACAAGTTAATAATCGCAGCATGGTGTACCCGATGGAAGTTTTTTTATTTGTTGCCTTTATTTACTTTGTGCTCTGTTTTTCATTAGAGTTAATTGCCAACCGAGTGGGGAAATTATTTACCCCCCAAAAAGAAAAACGCTCTTTTTGGCAATATGTTATCCCTAATAAAAAGCCTTCACTGAGTGAAAAAATTATTTAACTTATTCATCCCCTAATAATATTGATTAGGGGATTAAATAATAACCATCACAATGTCTTACTCCTTAAAATTTTTTAGTGCTTTTAAACGTAAGATCATATCAAATGCTAATATAAATTCCTGATAGAGTTTATTTCTCCGCTCAATAAAATAGAGATAAATAACTAAAGATAAACTCACCGAATAAATTAAAAAGAAATTCTCTTTTATATTCAGCAAATAGAATAATAAACAGAGTAACAATGTACCTAAAGGGATCAAAATCAGAAACCATAATACACGGCAAAATAGGCCTCTTTTTTTTACCTCAGCAAAATCTTCTTCAAAGCTATAACAAATAATCATCCCCATTAAGTAATTAATTTTACTCGCCTTCGACAAAAAAAGCATAATAAACAGAACACTATATAAAAGAATAATTAATGCAACAATAAACTCAATATTAAGATAACCTTGCTCTAACGAGAAAGTAGCACTGTTCTGGAGCGGAAAAACAATAGGAAAATTAACAAGTAAACTTAAAAAAACCTCATTAACAATAATATAGGATATGTTAAATTTTTTCTTCTCACGGCTATATAAAGAAAAGTTATTCAAATAATGAATTGAACAACTGACATAAAACTTGATCAAAAAATACATAAAAAACCATATCATTAATGGTGACAAGAAAAAACCAAGAAAAATAATAATATATATTTGGCTATCAAAAACAATCTCGATTAAATAAGAGGTAACAAGAAATATTATTATAACCCCAATTATATAGCTTAACGAAAAAACAGTAAAATAACGTGATATTATCGTCCTTTTTGTCTCGCTTTTATTATTATTTTTTAAATAAAACTTTTCAGAAAAGAGACAGTATCGCCAATATATTCGCTCATTCATCACTGCACTGAGTAAGATGACAATAAAAATAGCAAAGTTACCCATAAATAATAACCAAAAACTTAACTCATTATAATTATTAATAAAGCATAAACTTAATACTATCGAGGCGATATAAATAGGTGTTAGCATAGTATGATGATGCGCTTGCATATAATAATGATAATTAGGCAACATAATTGCTCCTATATAAGATAATTAAATATAATCATTAACATGCAATATATTTTTATCTTTTAGCGTATGTGAATTTTTCGCTAAATAATACAATGACTTGCTATCACCAAGTTCAATAAAATTGTGATAGCCTAAATGACACCATAGCGCCATAGTTGCTGTCCATCTTACGGTTTCTGTGAGTTGATTAACTAAATTCTGTTTAATTGTCTCAATATCGCTAACAATCTCAGCAGAAACATTCATCACTAGGGGTTTATCTGGGATTGAAAAAGGGATTGTCTGTAAAAAGTGAGCAAGTAAATTTTTCCCTTCGCTCATCAATTCAGTGTGCCAAGCACCATTAACGGCTAATTTATTCGTTTCTATTTTCATATTAGCTAATTGATTAACAACCTTACGTACACTTGCATACTCCCCCCCAATAACTTGGTGAAGTTCACTGTTATCACAGCAAATATTCACCTTTGTGGCGAGATCTTGCTGGGCAATCAATGTTGATAACGTCTGATAAGAGCAATTTTTAACAACATACATTACCCCTTTGTTATTCTTAGCGAGCTGTTGCATGATAGATGCGCGATAACTAATTAACTTAAAGACAGATTCAAGTTCCAGTACGTTCGCCGCAAATAACGCTGAATATTCTCCAGCGCTGTGCCCTGAATACCCCGCCTCATTCACATAACAATGCTCACGCAGTAAATAAAGAGAAGCAATATTGATAGTTGTTAACGCCACTTGCTGATAACAGGTTTGTACCAATTTATTCATGGGCCCTTTTAAACAAACCGTCCTTACATCGAACCCTGCTATTTCACTCGCACAATTCCATACTTCTTTTATTGATGGAACGTCACGATATACCCTATTTCCCATACCTAAATAAGGCCTACCCTGACCTGGAAAAAATAAAATGCTCTCTTGATTTTGGTGATACTTTTTCTCTCTCAATGGCATAGACCATACTCCTAAATAGTAATATTATTTTTTTGATATTTTTGTAAATAGTGGCTAACTTTAAAAATAGAGATACACGAAGCGATTGTTGCGGAAAAAAATAATAATAGAGGGATTTTAAACATAGCATCATATTGCCATAGCCAAGGGAGCATTAATGAATAGCTATTATTATCAGATAAAGAAATATTGATTTGTTTCAAATTAATCAACCAAAATAATAGCTGATGAATTAATAATATCGTTATAGAAATTGTTATAGTCATAAAAATAGCCAATAAAATAAATAATCGAGAAAAACTACCTCGCCAAATACCTAATCGATTAAATTCGAACAGATCACCAATAGCTTTTTTGATAGTGATGATAATGATTTTATTCACTAAAAAATAATAATAAATAGCAATAATGCTATACAATAATAGCATTGACCACTTAAAGAATGTCACAATAGAAATAATATAACTTTGTCTCTCAATAACAGGGATCACTTGCAAATTTAAAGATTTTTCTTTATTAATCCTTGTTATTTTAGCTATTACGCTATCAATATCATGCACATTTTTTAATAGAATATTTATTTTTGAGACACTTTTACTTTTTTTTATATATTGTAGTGTTTCTAATGGAATTTTGATCATGGCATAAGGATAACTATTTATTTGTGTGTTAAAAATACCACGTACATAAGTTGGTAATACCATTTTTTCATTATTATGAATAAATACAACATTAACTAAATCCCCATAGTTTATATTTATAGCATCAGCAATAAACTTATCTATCGTGATCTCAGTTCTTCTGACATGAGACAATTCACTCCCTGAAACAGTTAGATCGTATGCTCCTATAGTTAATAATGACTTAGGCTCGATAGCTAGGCCAGAAAACAATACTGCTTTTTTATTGATAACATTTTCTATCATGCCTGAAAAAATAATTTGTGGTGAAATTACCTGAATTTTTTCTAATAACTGCTTATCATAAGTTAATAAATGGATGATTTCTTCAGCATTGGTTATTTCCAAATAATCTTTCTTATCAGTAATATCCTGTTTATTATCTTTTTTATAAATTTCGATATGCCCTAAATTGGAATATGCTACTTGCTCTTTGAGCAGTAGCGTGAGGTGATGATAAAAACCCTCCAAAATCGAGATGGCGACACAGAGTAAAACGATAAAACATAAATTTCGATAAAAATGGCTAAGGGTTATATAAAGTAACCCTAATGTGTATTTGATATAAAACCAAGATAATGAACTAGAAAGTAATACTATCAAAATAAATATTGAGATGAATATAATAATATTTTCCATTAATCACTCTCTAATGTTATTGGTTGAATAACCGCGGTCTTTTCAATAGATAACCAAGGAGGAACGCTAGTGAAACTATATCGAGCAATTTTTTTACTCGCTTCATTTTCTTGAAGTAATTGAGCCATGATCTTTTTTGCTTGTGTCACTTGCTCACAACTAAATAATGCACGCGCATACATATAGTTAATCATGGGTATAAGTTCACTATTGATATTAATATTCTCAAGTAATTGCTGACTGTCTTTTTTAGCCACCACACAGCGCCCTAAATAACGAGGTGTAAAAGCATCCATTCTTAATCTTAGATAGATCAACCGCCAATTAGTTGGGTTTTGTTCAACAACTTCATCAAGATAAAAAAAGGCCTTTTTTATTGTCTGTGCAGCCTGAGAATAAGCTTTATTTTTATGATAATAAGCGGATAAAAATACACTGACATAACCATAAATGACTTTATCAAATGGATGATCACCTTGTTTTATACTGTATTCTAACTCTGAAATTAATGAGGTCAATTTATCATTGGCAGTAAATGTATTCAGTGATATAAATAATAAGAAACGTTTATCACTATTTTTAATATCTATTTTACTCTCTACTTGTGAGAGCAATAGAGAAATTATTATTAAAATAATACCGATACAATTAAGTTTTCTCCCCATCATATAACTCTCCATGTTTAATCGTTATAATTTTATCTACAGCCGTGTTTGGATGATTACAATTAGTGATTAATAATATTGGTATAGATAAATCTTTATGTACTTGTGATAATAATTGGATAAAATAATCAAAGTTATTCTGACTGAAACAATCATTATTATAATTAGCAATGATACACTTAGGTTTTTTCACTAAAGCTCTGCTAAAGGCAACCTTTAGCAATTGATCTGTTGATAACGATTTTGGGGTTTTATTATAGAGTTTTTCTATGCCCATAGATTTAAGTGTATTTATAATATTATTCTTTAGCTTTTTTTTATCTTTATGATTGACTACTGAATAATAAATATTATCAAATACATTACAATGATTAAAAAAGTAATTTTCTTTGAAAACAAAACCGATCATTCTATTCCTTAATAAAGCTCGCTGCTTTTCATCTAGAATATTTATATAGTTACCTAAAAAATAAGTATAACCAGTATATTGAATATCAACTCCTGAAATAATATCAATCAATGCATTCTTTTCATTCTCTTGTTGATATTTTATTAATGTAAAATGCTCATTATTAATGTCGAATGTGAGATTTTTAAAAATTATTTCAGCATTACTTTTATCATGATAAAATTTATTAATATTTGTTAGTGAAAATAATGCTAATTGGCGTGCTTTTGTTATTCCATACATAAAATACCTTATTATTGTTTCCAACAATCAACCAGCCAAACACCATTTTCTCCATCAAACGCACTCAAAAGGTAATGAGAGGCACTATCTGCTGCTTTTTGTAAATGATCGAACATAAGAGCCGGTGTGATAAACCCACTATCACCATAAAGACGATTTAAAAAATAGCAATTAAGATTAACAGGTAATGCTGTGAATGCGGTTTCAAGTATAGAAATATATTTATAAGTCAGTAACGCAGTTATATAAATTGAACCCGTCTGTTTATTAATACAACGGTGCCAATTTTTAACTAATTGCTTTATTGCCTTTTTTCTATTTTGACTCATAGAAAAATAATGATTGATAGAAATCAAAATATCTGAACACTGTTTTTTATTGATAATAATGCAGGCGACTCTTTCAATACTATTTATATTTTCCAAAGAGTTAGGCTTGAAAAAAAGGGTTATCGGTTGTCTTTCTATTTCACTAAAAGATAAAATTGGTACAGCCCGAAAACCACCACAAATAAATATATTATCAAGTAAATCACTATTAATAAGTTTTTGTGCTAATAATAGTGCCGACATCATACCATTACGTTCACCTCTTATTTTGCAAGAGAAATTTTTTATACTGTATTTTTTTATGATATTTCTAGGAATAATATTAAGAGTAAACACATCCCTTAAACTATCTATCTGTTCGAAAGCAGTTAGCTCTCCCCATGCATCAATATAAATCAGTCCATTTCGCTCTTTTTTTAAGAGGAATTGTGATTTTGTATCTAATTGACCAACAGCATGATCGACCACATGCTCTATTGCAGATAGGTAAGGACGACAATTTGTTTTTCTTATTCCTTCACGTAGATACATATCATGATTGACCCCATAGCGTTGAAAACTCCAACTTTTTCCTGCGCTTTTTTTACCCGCTAAACGTAACATATGAGATTCCCATACGTTATACCATGAAGGAATAAAAGGGATCAGTGGCTCTTGTGGCTCAAAAAAAGCATAAGCGGCTAAATTAATAGCACCAGTGGGTAATAATCGCCTCATCCTTGCTCTCCATTTGCGATTAATAACATGGCAATAATAGAGCCATCCATACCTAAGCCGATTTTTAAAATAGGTTTAGCGCTATAGTTCACACACTCTTGATTAGTGAGGAAATTAACCTCCATTCCATCATCTATTGGATAATGTGAAGTCGAGGGGATCAATCGATTATTTTTTAATGAATCAGCTATAATCATTAAATCAATAATACCAGAGCAATTAGAAATATAACCTATCTGCCCTTTATAGCTAATAATAGGGATGGGTTGTTTAAAGATGTTAGTAATAGCTACCGTCTCAGCTTTATCACTAATAATCGAACCATTACCATGAATAAAAATAGCACCAATATCACTTGGTAAATAATGACTAAGATCGAGAAGCTGAGAAATCACTTTTGATATTGTATAAAAGTTAAATAATGTGCCTCCCATTGTCCGTTCAGCATTACTTTGCATAAAAACGGAATGATAGATATAAGCAGGTGCAAGATATTGTCTCGAGTTTATCTGTTGTTGGCTTTCTAAAATCATCACGGCATAACCATCTGATAAGGTGACCCCATCACTGTATTTACTCAAAGGTTGAGCGTGCGCTTCAACTAACATGCCTTGGCTATCCATAAAGGCTATATCTTGTAAAAGTAAGCTATTCCACGACAATACTATTACAATATCCGCCATATCTTGGCTTATTTCATTATGTCCTATATGCACAGCCATTAACGCAGAATTACTGGCACAATAGATAGGAATAGGTGGGAAATCTAACTGATATTCAGCCCACAATTTATTCGCTAATTCATCCTGTGCAAAAGAGGCTGCATGGAGTGATTTTATCTGTGGAGAATATTGAACGTCTTCGGCATCGTTTTTATCATAAAACCCTTGGTAATCCATAAAATCGGCTCTAGGCCCGTGACCTGCAAGATACATTATGGTACGTGAAGCGCGAAGCTTTTCTAGGGTGATATTAGCCCGTTTTAAACTGTTATGAATTAATCGCGTTAATATCTCAAAATGATTATTGGGAATATTTTGATAGGGGATCACCGCCGGATTATGATTAAATTTAAAATATTCTACAAAATAATCATCAGAGAAGTATTTCTCTGTTTTAATTGTTCTTTTTAATAAGAGTTGTTCAGAAAGTTGTTCAAAATTTACTATTGAAGGTAAATTAAGTTCCCATCCACTTATCGCAACATTTTTCATAACGGTTTCCTGATGATAATTGCATAGTGGTTACATCCTTCTGATGAACCAAGAACTAAAGCAGTTTCTATCTGCTTATTAATCGGTTGGGTAACAAAATGAATATCATCAGCTATAAAACTTTTTGTATAAGGAATAGGTATTATCGTGTTGCTTTGCATCATATGAATCACTAAAGAGATCGCCAATATCCCAGCGCATGATTCAACTAAACCAAAAAAGGCATTGTAATTAACTACTGGTACATGATTTGCCGCTTGATAAAATAGTTGCCGAATCGCACGGATTTCAACTTCATCATTCTCTTTATTACCATCACTGGTACCACAGATAATATCAATATCTTGGCAACTGAGTTGCGCCTCAGATAATGCTTGTTGGATAGCCTTACATAAGGCGGCCACTCTATCAGTAATATTTTCGTCTACTAAAAAAGTATTATCATTAGCTTTACCGTAGCCAATAATTTCAGCATAAATTTTAGCGCCTCGTTGCTTGGCATACTCTTTATCTTCAAGAAATAACATCCCTGCCCCTTCTCCGGGGATATAGCCGGCACTTGCATTAGAATAAACCTGATAATCTGTCGCATTCTTGGTCAGATTAACTTTCTTACTCATCGCTTGAAAATAGAGTGAAATAGAACTGAAGTGCTCATCTGCCCCTCCGACAATTACCTGAGGTTGTAGATCTTGCCTGATAATTTCATAACCATAAGTTAACGCTCCTAATGCAGCATTAACCCCTGTTGCCAATGTCGTGGTATAACCTTTTATTCCCTCTGTGATGGCACAAAATGTCGGTACTGCATTCATTAAAGTACCAGGAAATTCTGATGTTCTTACTTTTTGCGGATCAGGAATTAAACTTTGTAAATAACGATTAACGGTACTTTGTGGCCCTTTTGACATTCCAACAATAAAACCTAAGTTATCACCATCACGTTTAATTTTGCGTCCAGCATTAGCAAGTGCTTCATTTAAAGCGAATAAGGCATAAGTCCCGCTAGGAATAGCTTTTCTTGGATCATAATAACGTAATGTTTTTTTCGGATTAACGTCAGTGATAGCATGATAACAGGCGTTATTTTTTAAGCGATGATCAATGTCGAGATCAAAATAAGGATGTCCTAACGATTGCTCAAAATCATTATCTTTTATGACAACAGACATCAAGTTGTCGATATCTTTCTGCACATCACTCGCAAATACGATAGGTTTTAATGTACCTGTTTTATCTCCTGCCGAAATCGCTGTTATTATCTCCATTACATTATTGCCAATAGATGTAATCGCCCCCACTCCGGTAATAACCACTTTTTTAGCTTTATATTCCGTCGGTGTTTTATCTGTAATATAAGGGCTTGCGATAATAGAGCAGTTATTTCCTCCAAAAGCATAATTATTCTTCATAAAAAATTTTACTTTTTTATCTTGAAAGAAATTCGGTACATAATTTAAATCACAGCTATGCCTTGGCTGAGTGAAATTTAATGTAGGGGGAAGTTTGTCTTCTGCTAAACAAATAAAACACGCGATGATTTCAACAATACCCGCAGCACCAATATTATGACCAACATAAGATTTTGTTGAACTTAATGGGATATGATAAATATTAGGAAACACTTTTTTCATCGACATAGTTTCAATGCGATCATTTGCTTCAGTACCTGTACCATGCACATTTATATAATCAATATCATTAGGAGTAATACCCGCATTATCCAGTGCTTTATACATAACTTGCACTGCACCATTTCCTCGAGGATCAGGGCTAGTTTCATGGTAAGCATCACAAGATGTCGCGTAAGAGACAATTTCACCATATATTGTCGCACCACGTTCAACCGCATGTTGATAATCTTCTAATACTAACGCCCCAGCACCTTCACCAATAGACATACCAGGAGTACCTGAAAATGGGGAAGTTGGTGTTGTTTTCATCACATTAAGGGCATAAAAACCCGCAAAGGTAGGAAGATAAATGGGTTCTGTTCCGACCGCTAGCACAACAGGATTTTTGCCATTTTGGATATAATCATACCCCATACCTATCGCGTTAGGGCTTGCGGTACAGGCCGTCGCCACTAATTCAAGACCACCACGTAAGCCAAGTAGACTTGATACACTCGAACAGCATGATGAAAATCCACCGGATAAAATGGCTTTTTTTATCGAAAAATCATCAATATGTTGTTCAAATAATGGCAGAAAGGCTTCCGTTCCTGCTGAAGAGACGCCCACGATCATCGCGGTATTATCTAAAATAGACTGATTATCTATTAAGTTTGCTTGTTGTAATGCCTCATTGCAGACTCGATATGCCCATAATGCCGCATTGTCTAGTGATCGAGCGATATGCTGCGGTATATCTGAATAATCTAATGCCATCTCAATCTCAGATGCATTGGCATTTTTAAACCATTTTAAATAACGTTGGCTGGGCTTAATATTACATTGTCTATTAAAAAGAACCTGTTTAAATTGAGGCACATCTTTAGCTAAAGATGATAAAATCCCCATTCCGGTTATTACAACCCGACGGCGTCTACTATTCATGTTAATTCCTATATAATATTTATTATTTTTAATAAATATTTTTTCTATAAATTTAATCTTTCATTATTGATGTCTTTCAAGATAACTATCTTCGGTTGGATTAATTATTAAACTTAAATTATTAACAAAGGGAATACTCGTTGTGATAAAATCAATATCACCATAAGCCGTTTTTATTTTATAGTCATCAATATCAACATAAGCAAATTCTCGTTTTAATAATATTCTGGCAATATGTTCTTTTAATATAAAAGAGTATCCCACTTGAATAACTACGCCTATTTGTTCATTTTGGTAATAGATTGCATCGCCTTGTAAAATTGCAGCATTCTGAGGCATATTAATTATTCTTGCGCCAACTATTTTCTGATCTACCCCATTATCAGCACGTTGTTTTATTGCATCTTGACCAATAAATGCATCTTTATCGTAACTAATCGCCCATTGCATTTGTAACTCAATAGGACAGCGACTAAAAGGATTAATCACTTGAGGCTCCCAACAAGGGTTTTCTAGTCGTATATTTTTTAAATCATCAACCCCGCCAATCTTTAAATCAAATTTCTCAGATAAAGTGCATAAATGTCGCCAAATAGACATTAATTTCTCTTCATCTCCCATAATGTGATAACAATATTCACCGTGTTTACCAACACGCATAGTAATGACATCTTCATCAACATACATAAACTCATGAAAAGGTAATCCAATAATATCCATACCGACGATTTCAGATAAAATTTCCCAAGCATAGGGGCCTTCTAGACAGATCATACGCCAATCTGGAGTAAGAGAAGCGATAGCATCAATTTGGTAGCATTCACCCCGTTCATCTTGCTTATCTAATACTTTTTTTATCTGCTGGCATATGGCATCACTATTCATCCACTCTGAAATTAAAAAATAGTGTTCATTATCACATAGTACATAGGCATCACTTATTATTTTCCCTTCTTTATCTAGCAACAATGTATAAAGTAGTTGTTCATCACGAATAGATGAAATGTCTGCAGAAATAAGATAATTGAGTAACCGCCAAGCATCTTCACCAGAAATTTTCACCATGCCATAATGAGAAAAGTCTGTCATTAATATGCTATTTCTTACCGAGAAATAAGCCTCATGTTCATTAGTATAACGTTTGGGAAGTGTCACTCCATTATATTCACCGAATAATACATTCGCTTTATTTTCCATTTCAAAGTATTTCATAACATCTCCAATAAATAAAAATGATATAACTTAATTATTATTACTCTCATTTTTTTCTTGTTTTTCTCGCTGTTTATTTAAAATAAAGGTTGTTAGGCTATTTATTGTTCTCATATAAGAAGGATCATCACCTTCTGTTACTTGAATATTAAATTCATCATTAAGAAAGACAATTATCTCAGTGGCATCAACAGAATCTAATTTTAAACCACTACCAAATAATGGAGTATCATCATCTATTTGATTAACACTCTTATTTAAATTGAGTCGTTCAATAAGCCCTTCTTTGACTCGCTTTAACATTTTTTTTCTTTGTTCAATTTTTTCATTTAACTTATCGTCATTTTCCATACTATTAATATCCTAATTTTTATTTTGTTCAGAGTGATTATATTCTCTGAAATTAACTATGGTGCCATTAGCAATAATTTTCTTTCCCACTCTTGCCTCAACAGAATAGTGTTTAAAATTGCTTTTATCAGAAAATAATAGAATGCTTGTTATCTCTATGGTATCCCCTGGGTAAGCAGCATTTTTATACCTTAAATTTTGTGAGGCCAATACACCGGAAACCTTTCTTCGATGCTGAATTAAAATTCGTTCTGATCTCGGCTCATTAAGGGCTTTGGCTATTTCTTTAAATGTATTTAATTCAATATTATGTTCTATTTTATAAATTGAACAAAAGTCATCAATAAAAGATAAATACTCACTCGTTTGACCAAAGATTTCCGCCACCATAACCCCTGGCATAACAGGATCGGTTGGAAAATGTCCTAATAAATAGGGATCATTAAAGGTGACATGTTTAATCGTTTTGATAATAGGTTTTTCACTAGGGACAAAATCGACTATCCTATCAACCATAATGGTCGGTTGTCGCCATGCCCCTAATTTTAAAAATAGTGTAGGAGGCAATAACGATTGATTATAGAGACTCATAAGGGTTACCTCTCATCGCATCACCATCCCACCATCAACGATTAATGTTTGCCCAACAATATAGCTCGATGCCTCGGAGCTTAAAAATACAATGGTATTGGCAACTTCAGCACTTGCTCCCAATCGTTGTAATGGAATAACCGATTTAATATGACGGACGACTTGGCGTGACACTTTTTTGACCATGTCAGACTCAATCATACCTGGTGCCACCGCATTGACTCGAATTCCTTTACCTGCCAACTCTGCAGCCAACGTATGAGTAAAACCTATAATTCCAGCTTTAGCGGCGCTATAGTTACTTTGCCCAATACTTGGAACAATCCCTGCAATAGAAGCAACATTAATAATGGTCGCTTTTTCTGCCGATCTTAATAAAAGCAATAACTGTTTAGTAAATTGACAAGTTCCTAATAAATTGGTTTTAATAACATATTCAAATTCACTTATATTTATAGCAGAAAATAATTCATCTTTAATTACACCTGCGTTATTGATTAATATATGAATAGCATTAGCATATGCCTTTAGTTTATCTAAAAAGTCATGAATTGATTTATCATTATTGATATCACATTGTAATATATGTAAGCGGTGACAATATTCACTCTCTTTTTTTAGCTTATCTAAGTTATTTCTATTTTGGTGATATAATGCATAAACATGACACTGCTGTTCAAGGTATTTCTGGCAAATTGCAATACCTATATCACCATTAGCTCCTGTAACAATCACATTCTTATTCTTTAGATCAGAATATATAAACATAATAAAACACCTATAAAAGCATCAATTAAAAATTGCAACAGCGACAGCATAATGATCACAATGAGAAATACTTAATAATGATTGGGTTATTTTTTTCTGCTTTAATAAATTAGAAAAATGGCCTGTAAAAAAATAACAAGGTGCGCCATATTCATCATGCCTTATTTCAATATCATGAAATAAAATCCCCAAACGAAATCCTGTACCTATTGCTTTTACAGCGGCTTCTTTAGCAGCCCAAAACCCTGCAACACGATGATAATTTTCATGAATTCTACCGATACTGTTTCTTTCATATTCAGTTAATAATCGCTGAGTTAACGGTTCACCACTTCTACATATTGCAATAGCCACCTTTTTTATTTCTATAATATCAGTTCCTATTCCCATATTATTTCATACTCAAGATGGTGTATCCTTTGATCTATGAGCGACAAAATATCGCTCATAGATAGGCTAAAATGTTATTTATTTAACGGCCCGACAACTTTACCTTTATTAGTAAAAGTGCCTTTATTATCGATAGTAATACTTTCTCTACCAACAATAATACCTGATTTTTCATTAGTAATATTCTCACCAGAAATAGTCGTGTCTTTTATTGAATTAAGAATACCGCGATTAATAATATTTCCTGTCACACCTAATTCGAAACTATTTTTACCTGACATAATACTATTGCTGGCATTGGTATATTTACCATTTATATTTACACGTAAATGTTCTACACCAGAAATGACGCCATTGTTTTCAAAATCACGATTAACCGTCACTTCAGTATCACCACTCGACGCAATAACACCTTTTAAGGTATTACTTTCAACCGAACCTGTACTGTTATTTTTCAGTGTATCGGTTTGCAGTGTTAATTTATCCTGGCCAAACAATGTGCCTTGTGAATTGGTAAAGGTGCTTGTCACTACAGAAGCATTTTTATGTGATGCAATAGTACCACTGGTATTATCAACAGAGGTGAATTTAAGCTCCATATCCCCATTTTCTGTTACAATACGTCCTTTATTACTCACTAATTTATTACCGCTTAATTTCATTTCGCCTTTACTAATTAATCCCCCTTTCTGATCAGGTTGCCCCAGATAAAAGCCCATTTCTGTTTTGAAATCTAAACTGCTGTTATTCGTCAGTTCTGGTGTATCAATCTCTAATTTCTGTTCAGTGATCACAAATCCTGATGTGTTATTAAATTTATCTGTTTTAAAATAAATAGCGTCTCCTTTAATAACACCTTTATTATTATTTATATAAGGCGCACTGATGGTAACGCTATCGCCTTCTAAGTAAAAAACACCAAAGTTATTATCTAATGTCTGGGAGAAAGTCACATTAGCACCAGTTTTAGATGCTAAGCCACCATAGAGGTTTTTGATCTTATCACTACTAAATGTCAAGTATCCCCCTGATTTTATATGTCCCCATTTATTGGTAATGTCGCCTTTGTTAGTGAAGTTCATATCGCCATCGGTGGCAATAATCCCTTGGTCATTATTCAGTCCAGCAATATTAACTGTCATACCATCCAGACCACTAAGAATACCTAATGAATCATCGCTAGCAGTATCTGCAGTCATGCCGGTATTTTTCAGCGCCTTACCATTAGTATCAATTTCAACACGAGTAACTGAGCGTAGGCGGCTATGGGTATTATTCATTGCGCCACTATTAATACTAATATCCCCTGACGCATCAATATAAGCATCAATATTATTGAAGTCTTTTAGGTTAGTATTAATATCAATGACACTTTTAGAATTGATTTGACCCTCTTTATTATTAAATAAGCCACTATTAATTTTAATACCATTAGTAGCAGAAATACCGACGCCTTCACCGACCGTTGCAGTATTCGTTATTGGTTTACCGTTTGTCTGAATATCTAATTTATCTTTACTTGCAATATAGGAGGCATTGTTTTTAAATTCACCACTATTGATAGTTACATTTCCATCCGCAAAATATTACCACCAGAGATATTATCAACTTTCGCTTCTTTTGTTTCTATTGAGATAGTTTTAGTACTTTGTATTTCACCAGTACTATTTGTAACACCTTTATCGAAAGCAAAATAGATATCCCCCTCAGATAAGAAGTTACCTTTATTATTATCAAGTGCACCGCTATGAATAAGCTCGATCCCTCCCCCAGCAGTTTCAACATTACCATTATTTTTCAGTGGTGAGTTAGCTTCAGTACCTATAAATTTTAGCGATGAGCTTCTCACTCCTGCATTCTTGACTATCTGCAAACTATATTTACTAGCAACGCCTGTTGGCTTTTGTGCAACCACCGTATTATCTTGTGCTTTAACTTCATTAGCGCCAGTTATCACATTCACATTAATACCAGATGCATCAAGAGGCGATTCAATAGAAACATTGCGGGCAATTAAATCAATCTGTTGCGCACTTTTATCAAAAGTGGCATTACCTTTAACAGTAATATTCCCTTTTTCCACTTTATAACTATCAACGGTATCATTTTGTGTATTCACTTTCCCAGTAGTCAACACAACACGGTCAGCACTAAGAAAGTTACAGCTACTACAAATAATTCCAGCAGGATTAGATAAAATAACCCGTGCTTTTGTTCCGGCCACCTCAACAGGGCCATTTAACGTAATGGCTTTTTTAGCATTAACCTCAAGAGTAATCTCTTTTGCCGCACCGCTAGATAAATTACTATTACCGTCAATATGCCCCGATAATTGAGTATCAGCACCATCAGGACTATTATTTAATATTAACCCTGCTTCAGAAACATCAAAACTGGTTAATGAATTACTGGAATAGCCATTAATCGCTGCGGCAATATTAAGAATATCAACACTACTATTTTTTTGCTGTTGTTGCACAACAATATGAGCAGACGGATCAGCTTGTACTACAGTCGCCATATTTAACGTTGATAATACAGAGAAAACTAATAAATTAATTTTAAAAGAAACAATTTTTTTCCTATTCATTATAATTACCTTATATTAAGCACAAAAGTTAATTAAATAATAAGATCTCTCTTTATTTAAAAGATCTATTAAGCACTAACAGGTGACAAATAAAATATAAAACAAAAAATCGATTGAAATTTACTGGTGAATTAACTTTAGAGAAATATATTTATTTGGCAATAGGAAAGCATATTCATAATTAATTAGATCCCGAACTAAATAAAATGAAAACAATATAAATAATTACTCTGATAAAAATAATACCAATAGAGATATCATTTTATTTCTAATAACAAGACTTATTACTATAGGTATTAATGCTTAATTAAAACCTATACCTCCTTTATCTCTACAACACTTTTTCGTGATATGTTCGTCTTAAAACGCAATCGATTACTTTTTAGGTGCAGTTTCTAATTTATTTGTGTAGGATAAAGCGAAAAACATTTTTTTTGGGATCTTTTGTCTATGAGCATGTCATCACCAAATTCTGCTCCGCAGAGTTTGCTCCAACGCCTGTTTAAACTTCAGGAACACGGCACCACGGTTCGCACAGAACTGATCGCCGGTGTCACCACCTTTTTAACCATGGTTTACATTATCTTTGTTAACCCACAAATTCTTGCTGCAGCCCATATGGATATTAAAGCAGTGTTTGTTACTACCTGCTTAATTGCCGCGTTCGGTAGTATTTTAATGGGACTGGTGGCTAATCTACCTATCGCCGTCGCACCCGCGATGGGTCTAAATGCCTTTTTTGCCTTTGTCGTAGTAGGAGCGATGGGGTATTCATGGCAAGTGGCCATGGGCGCTATTTTTTGGGGCGCAGTAGGTCTCTTTTTGCTTACTCTCTTTCGTATACGCTATTGGATAATAGCGCATATTCCGCTTAGTTTACGTGTTGGGATCACCAGCGGTATCGGTCTGTTTATTGCCATGATGGGCCTAAAAAACTCTGGGATCATTATTCCTAACAACGACACCATTGTGACTATCGGTAATTTTGCCTCCCACAATGTGTTATTAGGTGCTCTAGGCTTTTTTATTATCGCCATCCTTGCGGCTCGTAATATTCATGCGGCAATCTTAATATCGATTATTATCACTACGGTTATTGGCCTGTTATTAGGGGATGTTCAATATCAAGGTATCTTTGATATTCCCCCATCTATTGCTCCCGTTGTAGGGCAGGTTGATATTGTTGGCGCATTAGATATTGGCTTGTCTGGGGTTATCTTTGCTTTTATGTTGGTTAACTTATTTGACTCATCCGGTACATTAATTGGTGTCACCGATAAGGCGGGTTTAACAGACGATAAAGGTAAATTCCCACGGATGAAACAAGCGCTCTATGTAGATAGTTTAAGTTCTGTCGCAGGCTCCGCCATGGGGACATCATCTGTTACCGCATTTATTGAAAGTACCTCGGGTGTTTCTGTTGGTGGTCGTACCGGATTAACTGCAGTTGTGGTCGGTATTCTTTTCTTACTCGCCATTTTCTTATCACCACTGGCTGGAATGGTGCCAAGCTACGCTACCGCAGGGGCATTAATTTACGTCGGGGTGCTGATGACCTCCAGCTTAACGCGCGTAAAATGGGATGATTTAACTGAATCCGTACCAGCGTTTATTACCGCCGTGATGATGCCATTTAGCTTTTCTATCACCGAAGGTATCGCCCTTGGCTTTATCGCCTATTGTGTGATGAAAGTGGGTACTCTACGCTGGAAAGAAATTAATCTCTGTGTGGTGATCGTTTCACTGTTATTTATTCTAAAAATATTATTAATTGATACTCATGTTATTGATTTAAATAATTTATTTTAATATTTAATAAATTAATTTATTAATAATAAAAAAAGCACCAATAATATTCATCACTGGTGCTTTTTATTATCTTAAATTACTTGATATAAGTTGGTAGCAACAAACCAAAAATAGCGGAATCAGACACTTCATCACCAACAATCCAGCGTTGCTTTAAATAGCCTTCTTGCTCAAAACCAAGCTTGGTTAATAATGCCCTAGAGGCTTGGTTATCGGGATGTATATCCGCTTCTAAACGGCGTATTGATAGATGTGTTCTTAAATAATCAATAAAAGCAATCATTGCCTCATACATCAACCCTTTTCCTTGAAAGGCGTTATCAAGACAATAACCAATTTCACCACGGCAAGAATGGAGATGATGATTGAAGAATACACACATGCCAATAAGTTTATCTGTTGCTTTATCAATAATGGCTAAACGCAGATATTCCTTACGCTCCATATGCGTAATATCCTGAATAATATCTTCCTTCGCTTGTTGTATATTTTGCCAAGGAAGATGGCTCCAATAACGAGTAACCTCAGGAGAGCTCATAATCTGGAACCACTCTTGAGCATCCTTCATGGCAAAAGAGCGTAATAATAATCGCTCTGTTTCAATACGAATATCAGCATAACGCATTTTACAACTTCTCTGATTGCTGTTTAGGCGAGACAAAAGCGATACATACCGGCTCTGCCAGTGCATCAGGCTCAGAGCGAAACATGATCTCTTGAGTATCTGCTATTTTTAAACTCGGCCAATATTGTAATCCCGCATCGAAATGGGCTTTATCACAGTAATACCCCACCGGGCCAATCAATAAGACACCTTTGTCCTCTAATTGCGCCAACGTAATATGACGGTTATAAATATTAGGGGGCTGAACATCTTTCTCGACAATCCAGGGTTGGGCTGATAGCGGTCTATCTTTGCCATAAAAAGTGACCCACTCATGCATATACTCACCCCCTACATAAGATAAAGGCTGATGATAATGCTGATGCCAAGCATTCTCGACATCTTGTACAAAGGTTTTAACACCAATAAACTTTTGACCCGCATTACGCACATTAGCAGCTTGTACTACCGTATAACCAGATACCACTAACATACCAAAAACCGCTAAACCATATAACACACCACGTAATGAACGCTTAGGTATGACACTAATTGAGCCGACAAAAAGAGCGGTAGCCACTGACATAAAAGGTTGTAACCACTCAGTGATACGTCCCCCTTCATGGAAACTAAACCAAATAAAAATAATCGCTAATGGGAATAGCAAAATAAAATTCAATAATTGACTATCTTGAGAAGTACGCCAACTAACTCGCCCACCATAAAGACGTACAATTCCCCACATTAGTAGCACTGGATAGAAAACCGTTAAAGCGGCACGTAACGTACGTAAATTAAAACGTGCTTCTATTTGTGAGTCGACCCATTTAAAGGCGGCAAAGTCGTTTTGCCACAACCAAATAAAATTAGGTATGACAAACGCCAACCAGATAGCTATCGCAAAGTAAAAATAAGGGGAGCGATAGCTTTGACGAACTTTAGGTACTAATAAGCTTAATAAGAATACCGCACCAATCAGGGCTAATGAGGAGTATTTCCCCATAGTAGCCACCCCCATCACTGCAGCGAATCCACACCAATATTTGGGGTTGTCATTGATAGCGCATAAAAAGAAATAGAGCGCCCAAGGCCAGCAACCCACTAAAATATAATTATCGTTATAAGGAATGATATCGAAATTAATAATTCCTGATAAATTTAAACCTAACATGGCAAACCAAGCTAGGTGATAATTTTTGGTTAACTTATAGGCTAAATTCCAAACACCTAATAAGCCGATGGCTATCATCACAAAGTGGATAAAATACCAATAAAAGCTAAAATCAATACCACCATAAATGGCTGGCCACATAATAAAACCAACAAACCAAGGGTTTTTAGGTGAGCCCCAACCGCCATTAGTACCCCAGTTAACCGCTTCTACGGCATCATAAGGTACGGTGGGATCAAATAAATAGCTGACGATAATCCATAAAACCGCATAACCAATTATCCACCAATAAACTGGTTTGCGTAATCGAGCAAATGATAATGTCATAATAAACAGAATGTTAAGTTAATTAGTTTAAATTTATAGTTAATTGCTATCACAATACAGTAAAGTATAGTAAACCGAGCGCTACATTGTACGTGAGTAAATATTAAATTGTCTTAAATTCGTGCTTTTATCGCAAAATAGTTTCTGATAGATTGCGCAACCAATAAGATCACAAATCGAGTTACCATTATGAATATGATTAAAAGAAAACCCGCAGCTAAAACGCGTAAAAAAACACGTGAAGAGCTAAATGCAGAAGGACGTGAACGTAAGCGCCAGAAAAAGCATCGTGGCAATCCTGCTGGTAACCGTCAGCAGGAAGCGATGAAAAAAGAGCAAGCGCAAACCAATGAACAGAAAGATCCACGTATTGGTAGTAAAAAACCCATCCCTCTCATCGTGGATAATCAGGCGCCTAAAGTAGATAAGAAAAAATCCGCGCCAGCAAAAATGGAGCCTATGCGCTTATCGTTAGAAGAAGAGTTAGCACTCTTAGAGAATGATACTCGTTTAGATGAATTACTCTCTCGTCTGGAAGAAGGGGGTAAACTCAATCCTGAAGAGCAAGCTTATACTGAAAAAACCCTTGATCGCATCGATGCGTTAATGGCGGAATTAGGCATTGAGTTTGAAGAAGATGACGATGAAGAAAAAACAGAAGATATTATGCAGTTATTAAAAGGTAAGTAATTTATCGTTACCCTATCTTAATCTGACAGATACCAAATATATATTGGTATCTGTTCATTTCCTTTCTCTCTATTTTAAATAGTCATAATTAGAAATTATGATTTTTTATTTAAATTTATTTTTTAAATAAAAGCTCAGACAACTCTATCTATTTCTTATTAAATAACCCTGATATTCTATTTTTCTTCTTTTAATATACGAGTAATAATAAGTATGGATAATAAACAACACTATTTAGATATCGCCGCAGGGCAAGGAAAAAAAGAGCCCTCTCGTATAGTGGCATTCCCTGCACAGCCACTAAACTATGCATTGATAGAACAACGCCTAGAGGAACAGACCGAATACACAGATGGTGAGATAAGCTATCTTAGTGATGATCTTGATGAAGGTTTTTTCTATCATTGCCAACATGGCGATGATGAGCTCCATTTTTTTATCTGTCTGCTACCACGATCAGAAGATTATCAAATACGTCCTATGTATGCGACAGATGAGATGACTCCTGAGCTATTAGCCCATGCCAATGCCACCACTCAAGACATCTTATTAGAAACGATGTTCTCTGACACCCTACATCCTTTAGCGAGTTATCGCCATCAGCTCAATCTACTGAACATAATTGCGCCAGAAATGATCCTCGCACTGGATGAATCTGCCGCAGGTAAAGGATTAACTCCCGAATGGATACGCTTTCAATTGGAGACACCCGATCTCTATCCTGAAGTAGAAAGTTTGTATGTTATTCATGCAGTTTACGATACAGAAAATGATCCACCAACCATGTTCTGGTTTCATACCCATGGCTTGCAACGTTGTGGCTTAACTGAAGTTGATTTAGTGATCCCAAGCATGTTGGAATCTTACTACGGTATTCCTGATCTTTTCCGTTGTTTTGTCAATAACAGTATTAACAACCGCCAAATTGAATTTGGCGAGCCGATGCTTTGTGGACAAACTTCGTCAGGATTAGAATATTTAGTCGCGCTGCCCTTTGAAGAAGGTATACGTCACGTTAATCAGTCCACACCTTTAGATAGTCTTAGACCATTAGAAGAGATGCGTTATAACACTCAAGGGGCACCACATGGCGTATTTCTGGGCGATATGGCTGATAGAGACGAATATCATCAGCACCCATCATCGATGTTATTTAGAACTAATGAAGAAAACCCTATTTTAGAAACTTTCTTTAAAGGTTATGAAGAACAACAAGCCATGATGCTACTACGCAGTAACGAAGAAACCTACGAAATGGCAGAAAAGGCCAAAAGGCGTTGGCAATATTTTCTCTCCATGTTTGATAACTACCATCAGCCCCCCGTAGAGAAAAAAACCGGTTTCTTGGCAAAATTATTAGGTAGTAAAGAGAGCAATGAAGAAACTGAGAGCCCATGGCAATTTATGATTAAGTTTGGTATTCCTTATGGTGATAAGGAAGAAAAAGAGCTTGAGCACATGTGGTTTATCCCTCAGTCTCGAGAAGGTGACCGAATTTATGCTAAGTTACTTAACGTACCATTCTATGTACAAGAAATGGAAGAAGGTGGCATTTATCCCATTGATATTGCGTTCATCACTGATTGGGTTATCTCTTATGAAGGTTATAGTTATACCCCTAATACGATTTATCAACTTTTTAGCCACCAGCAGACTCACTAATCCCACTAATTAACTAGCACTATTCTCTGCAACGGGATCTGTCAGTATGACCTTGATGATAGATCCCGTTAATAGCATTCACTGATTGTTACACTAATGATGCGCAATTATCTCTAACTGTTACAGTTTGTTTTTTGATGAATAACAGTACAGCCTTCACGGCATTTATCTGATAGCTTTTCGACCATTATTATAAATTAAATTGATGTACATCAAGAGAACACATAGCCATTGTGGGCTAAATTATACTCAATAAAGATGGTTATAATTCTCATTTGCATTAAATATTTACCTAATCACCCTATTTTTCTTGTGCGTTTTCTTTTTAAATGCGTTAATAATTATCAGTATCATTATTTTTTGTATCAATATAATTAGTGGAAGGACGTTTTATGTCTCTCATTCCAAATCATAGCTACAAGATCCTCAGCTATTCCCCGCAAATTAGCCCTGCCTATCGGCAGAAGCTATTATCATTAGGGATGCTGCCAGGCGCTATTTTCAATGTGATCCGTATCGCACCTTTAGGTGATCCTATCCAAATTGAAACTCATCGGGTCTCTTTAATTTTGCGTAAAAAAGATCTCGCTTTGATAAATCTTAGCGAAATCGCTCATAACGAAAAATAACAGCTTATTTATCAACTACTCAGGCAATACAACTACTGGCATCACTATTATGACTCCTCTTACTATTGGTCTTATCGGTAATCCTAATGCGGGTAAAACAACGCTTTTTAATCAGTTAACAGGCTCTCGTCAACGTGTCGGTAACTGGGCGGGTGTTACTGTTGAACGTAAGGTAGGTCGCTTTACAACCAAAAATCATAAAATTGAATTAGTTGACTTACCGGGCACTTATTCTTTAACAACAATTTCAGAACAGACCTCTCTGGATGAGCAAATTGCTTGTCACTTCATCTTAAGTAATGAAGCGGATATGTTGATTAACGTTGTAGATGCTTCCAATCTTGAACGTAATCTTTATCTCACATTACAACTGCTTGAACTCGGTATTCCCTGTATCGTGGCACTGAATATGCTTGATATTGCTGAACACCAAAATATGCAAATTGATATTCAAGCACTTTCTGAACAACTCGGTTGTCCGGTGATCCCTATGGTATCAACCAAGGCATCAGGGATTGATAAACTGAAAGACACTATTGATAGCTTTCCAGCCACCAAAAGAAAACCCGAAGAGTTACTAACTTCTTATCCAACATGGTTATTAAACGAAGTTGAATCTTTAGCTGAAAAAATTAATCACGATGAATTCAATTTACAGCAACGCCGTTGGATGGCATTACAATGTTTAGAAGGGGATATCTATACTCATCAACGTGCTGAAATTACCTCACAAGAGATAAAAGCCATTCGTCAGCGCATTCAAACTGAGCATAGTAATGAGCCAGAATTAGTGATTGCCGATGCACGTTATCAAAACATTGAGCGTATTTGCCATGCAGTCATTAATATGGAGTCCATCAAGCCCAATCAGCTCACACAAAATATCGATAAAGTGATATTAAATCGCTGGTTAGGTGTTCCTATCTTCTTGTTTGTCATGTATTTAATGTTTGTGCTTGCCATCAATATTGGTGGAGCATTGCAGCCTGCTTTTGAAGGTGGCTCTGAAGCTATCTTTATACATGGGATCCAATGGCTAGGTGCAACATTCAATTTCCCTGAATGGTTAACTATTTTCCTTGCTCAAGGTGTTGGTGGTGGTATTAATACTGTACTCCCTCTGGTACCACAAATCGGCATGATGTATCTCTTTTTATCTATCCTTGAAGACTCTGGCTATATGGCACGTGCTGCTTTCGTGATGGATAGATTAATGCAAGCGCTAGGATTGCCCGGTAAATCCTTTGTACCGCTGATTGTTGGATTTGGTTGTAACGTCCCATCCATTATGGGGGCACGTACTCTAGACGCCCCAAGAGAGCGATTAATTACTATCTTAATGGCTCCCTTTATGTCTTGTGGCGCACGTTTAGCCATATTTGCTGTTTTTGCTGCCGCATTCTTTGGTAAAAATGGCGCCAGCGTGGTTTTTTCACTTTATTTATTAGGGATCCTTGTTGCTATTTTGACGGGTTTACTACTCAAACATACCATTATGCGAGGTGAAGCTTCTCCTTTTGTCATGGAGTTGCCGGTTTATCACGTTCCCCATATCAAAACCTTATTAATACAAACTTGGCAACGTTTAAAAGGCTTTGTTATCCGCGCGGGTAAAGTGATTATCATCGCCAGTATGTTTATTGGTGCATTAAATAGCTTCACTTTTTCCGGTAAAGCGGCTGATAGTATTAATGATTCTGCCCTCGCTTCCGTCAGTAAGGTGATCACTCCGTTATTGCAACCTATTGGTGTGCATAACGATAACTGGCAAGCTACCGTTGGTTTAGTCACTGGGGCAATGGCAAAAGAAGTGGTTGTGGGAACATTAAATACACTGTACACCGCAGAAAGTATTGTTAATGAACCTTTCGTTCCTGAAGAGTTTGATCTATGGGGCGAAATTGGTGACGCCTTTGCTGAAACTTGGGATAGCTTAAAAGAAACCTTTACATTCGCCGCGCTTTCCAACCCTATTGAGGCAAGTAAAGGTGATGGTGAAATGGATACGGGGACTATGGGTACCATGGGCAGCAAATTTGGTAGTGCAATAGCGGCCTATAGCTACTTAATTTTCGTTCTACTATATGTGCCTTGTGTCTCCGTAATGGGGGCTATTGCTCGTGAAACCAGTCGTGGTTGGATGACATTCTCTATTCTTTGGGGATTAAATATTGCTTACTCACTTGCCGCGTTATTCTACCAAACAGCGACATTTAGCGAACATCCACAAAGTAGTACCATCACCATTGCTGCTGTATTGATATTTAACTTAATTGTCTTTGTACTATTACGTAAATCTCGTCATCGTCTCAGTTTTAATTTAAGTAACAAACGCTCATTAGCGAAACAGTGCTGTGGTAAACAAGGTAGCTGTCACTAAGTCACAAAAGGAAAAATAAGATGGCAAGTTTGATGCAAGTTCGTGATTGTGTCGCGCTTAACGGTCGGGCTGATGCTCGTCTTGTCAGCCATCAGCTTAATATGCCTGAACCTATGGTAAAGGCGATGTTAGAGCGGCTTACGTTAATGGGTAAATTACAAGAGGTCGATGTAGAAGAGTGCTTGGTGGGTAGCTGTAAAAGCTGCCCTGAAGCCACCGCATGTCAGACTAAAGTTTATCAGTTACGCTCCTAACTCACTGTCTCTTTTAAACATATACCTTCCATATCCCCCTGCTATCTCACAGGGGGTTTTTCTGATAATCAAAATGAATTTTTTTCAACTTTTGCTGGTTATTCTTCATTTTACTTTTCCCACCATCTGCGCATAATCCAATCCTTAAATAGCCATAAAGACATCTAAATGTCCAAAATGAAATTATATACATTTACCTTTATTAGGATAATAAATTATGCCGATTACTGAATTCTCATCCATTATCTCTACGGGTACACAAGGTGGGTTGCAGATGCAATGTGCTTCTCGCCAATTTCAATTATTACTTGATGAGCCTATTTCATTGGGTGGAAACGACACCGCGATGACCCCCGTTGAAGCGCTACTTGGCACACTTGGTGCTTGTAAATGCATTGTTGCTAAGAGCTTCGCCCGCCTACACCATATTAATCTCCATAATATTCGTATTGAGGTAAAAGGCGAGCTAGATATCGATGGCTTTATGGGAAAGAATAAACAGGCTAAAATCGGCTTTAGTAAGATAACGACGCATTTCTATATCCAAGCAGATAATAGTAAAACAGAAATAGAAGCTTTTATCGCCTTTATTGAACGAACCTGCCCTATATTAGATACCATAACCAACCCACCAGAATGCGAAACGCTATATCATCTTGAATAGTCTATTAGCGTTATAACCTCTTCATTCATGCCAGAATTGATAAGGCCTCACACTGCTTTAACAAGGTTTCACTAAATTCATCCGGATGAGAAATAAAGGGAGCATGTGCGGCATGGCGAAAAATAACCGAAGGAGAGTCAGGATAACGAGCATCTAATAAAGCTGCGACTTTTCTTGGTACTAAACCATCTAAATAACCATAAAGCCGAATAAAAGGACAACATAAGGTAGTAAGCTGTTCTCGCAAATCTTCTGTACGTAAAATTTCCAGCCCGCCGTTTAATGTTTCAACGGAAGGCAAAGGTTGTGCCAACACGACCGCTTTCAAGGCCTTAGTATCTTCACGAGCACTTTGAGTACCGAGTGTTTGCAAGGCTAAAAAGCGCTCAACCGTTCGATGAAAGTTATCACTCAATTGTTGCTCGAAACCTTTTAACACGTCTGGCTTAATTCCTGGCCATGTTTCATGAGCAGCAAAACAGGGGGAAGAGGCAACGGTAATTAACGCCCGTACATTATTAGGATTATCAAGTGCAATACGGCTTGCCACTAATCCCCCTAATGACCATCCTAGCCAAATGGCTTTTTTTTCAGGTGCCTGTGAAAAAACAATATCAGCCATCTCTTTAAGCGTTAGCACAGGAAAACCTTGGCTTCTGCCATATCCCGGTAAATCAACCAGATGCAGGGTAAAATGCGAGCTTAATCGCGTAATGATTGATTGCCAAACCTGAGCATTCAAGCCCCATCCGTGCAACAGCACAAGATGCGTTTTTCCTTCACCTAAAGTCTGCCAATACAATTTATTCATTGTTATGCTCTCTTCTCTTATTTTACAGGGATGTTCACTATGCTGATAACAATAGCAGGATATTGCTGGTTATGTCGTCAACCATTGCGTTATGGTAACCACAGCATTTGTTCAAGTTGTATTCGTCATCTGCCACAACAAAATAATCGTTGTCCGGGATGTTTGTATCCCTCTACCCACTCAATGATATTGTGTGGACGGTGTTTGCGATCACCACCACGCTGGAAACAGATGTTGACAGTCACTGACTATCGCCCACCGCTTAATAAATTATTACACCTTTATAAATATCATCCTCGCCCTCAGATAGCATTATGTCTTGCGAAACTTTTTTTATTACGGTGGCTTGCTCATCGTCGCGAGAATTTAGTTCGCAAGCCAGAGCAAATTATTAGCGTACCGCTACATCGACATCGTCGTTGGCGTAGAGGCTTCGACCAAGTTGAGGCTATCGCTAAACCTTTGGCAAGATGGTTAAATTGTCCTTATCACCCTAATACCTTGATAAGAACTCGTGCTACACTGGCACAAACACATCTTAATGCCAAACAAAGGCAACAAAATTTAGATAATGCCTTTATCGTAAATCGCACAGTGTCAGTGGCAGGCAAGGATCTGGCACTGATTGATGATGTTATCACCACAAGCGCGACGCTCAATGCTATTGTACCTTTGCTATTTCGTGCTGGAGCACGCTCTGTTGAGGTATGGGCTATTTGCCGAACCTTGTAGTTAACCGTCAATTGGGCGTATGATAACCAACCAGAACAGTCAACTATTGAGCAAGACGATATGATTACTATTACTGATGCCGCACAGGCACACTTCGCCAAACTATTGGCTAATCAAGAACCCAATACTCAAATCCGTGTTTTTGTCATTAACCCAGGAACACCTAACGCTGAGTGTGGCGTTTCTTACTGTCCACCCGATGCAGTAGAGCCGAACGACACAGAAATTAAATTTGAAAAACTTTCTGCTTATGTTGATGACATCAGTGCACCTTTCTTAGAAGATGCAGAAATTGACTTTGTCACAGACCAATTAGGCTCACAATTAACATTAAAAGCACCTAATGCAAAAATGCGTAAAGTGGCTGACGATGCGCCTTTAATTGAACGTGTTGAATATGTACTGCAATCACAAATCAACCCACAGTTAGCGAGTCACGGTGGCCGCGTAAGCTTGATGGAAATCACTGAAGATGGCTATGCTATCTTACAATTCGGTGGTGGTTGTAATGGCTGCTCCATGATTGATGTCACTTTAAAAGATGGTATCGAAAAAGAGCTACTTAACCTGTTCCCAGATGAGTTAAAAGGCGTGAAAGATTTAACCGAACACCAACGTGGTGATCACTCCTACTACTGATCCTCTATTACAAATCCCCTTTGATATTCACCTGCACAGATATCCTAGGGGATTTGTGTATATGCCATTATCATTTACAAAAGGTAACGCCATCTTTACTGATTTGACGTTATTATAGTGATATCGTTCTCTCGCTCAGAACATAACAATGTAATTAACAATATAATAAATAAGACAATTATGGATAGTTTTCAATTTCTTAGTATTGAACAAGCCTATCAATTTTGGGTATCTCAATCGGCTATTTTAGTTGATGTAAGAGATCCGCAAAGTTATCGTCTTGGTCATGCCACTGGCGCTTTTCATTTAACAAATGATACGCTTAACCAATTTCTACAAGATGCTGATTTTGATGTTCCTGTGATGGTGATGTGTTATCACGGTCATAGTAGCCAAGGCGCAGCACAATATCTGGTCAATATGGGCTTTGAAACCGTATATAGTATTAATGGCGGTTTTGAAGCATGGCTAAGAGAGTTTCCTCAAGCGATAACTTCTCTGCAATAATTACAGATGAGTTTCTCAATGATCCACATTATCACACTATCTAACCCGCAACTTGCTGATATGTTCGTCAATTATATGGCGACAAAAGGTGTTCGGATCCACGCAAAAACAGAAAATCAACAAGTCAGCCTTTGGTTGGAAAACGAACAACAACTCAATCAGGTTGAAAGTGAGCTAAAAACCTTTCTTCGTGAACCTTTTCACCCTCGTTACCAAGCGGCAAGTTGGCAAACAGGTACGCCTCAACGTACGGGTCTACAATATCGCCCGGCTTTTTCAATCAAAAGCATGGTGCAACAATCAGGCCCTTTAACGGTTTTGACCATTATTTTATGTGTGCTCGTCTTTATCTGGCAGCAAATAGTGGGCGATTACAATGTCATGTTACATCTTGCATGGCCATACGATGCTAGTCTCGATTTTGAACTATGGCGTTATATCACCCCAGCATTTGTTCACTTTTCGCTCATGCATATCGCCTTTAATTTAGCGATGTGGTGGTATTTAGCCAGCCAAACAGAAAAACAACTGGGTACAGGCAAATTATTTGTCATTATGCTCATTTCTGCGCTATTTAGTAATTGGGCACAATCACTGTTTGCAGAATCCAACTTTGGTGGACTTTCTGGTGTTGTTTACGCGCTAATTAGCTATGTTGGCTTAACAGGTTTGCGGGCTCCAGAAAAAGGGATCGGTGTTCCTACCGGCTTAATTGTTTTTTCCATATTGTGGATAATCGCGGGTTATATGGGCGTTTTAGGTGATTCTATCGGAAATGCTGCACATTTTGCCGGCTTCCTTATCGGCTTATTGATGGCTTTGTGGGATAATCGACATCAATTATCTCGTCAATCATAATAAAATTAACATGATATTTTTAACTTTAGGGGACACCTGTGAAGCAAACACAACGGCATGATGCCATCATCGAACTGGTACGCTTACAAGGCTATGTCAGCACCGAAGAATTGGTGGAACATTTTGAGGTCAGCCCACAGACTATCCGACGTGATTTAAATGAATTAGCGGAAAAGAACAAAATCCAACGTCATCATGGAGGCGCTGCATTACCCTCTAGCTCTGTGAATGCCGCTTACCACGACCGTAAGATCATGTGGTCTGATGAAAAATCACGTATTGCCCAACGTGTTGCTAGCTTAATTCCTGATGGTGCAACACTATTTATTGATATTGGTACTACCCCTGAAGCCGTAGCCCATGCACTGATTAACCATAAAAATCTGCGTATCGTCACTAATAATCTGAATGTCGCCACTTTATTGATGGATAAAGAAGACTTTCGCTTGATCTTAGCGGGTGGCGAAGTGCGTACCCGTGATGGTGGTATTGTCGGTGAAGCCACCCTGGATTTTATCTCTCAATTCCGCCTTGATTACGGTATCTTAGGGATAAGTGGTATTGATATGGACGGATCTTTGTTGGAATTTGACTACCATGAAGTCCGCACTAAACGTGCCATAATCGAAAATTCTCGTTGTGTTATGCTAGTGACCGACCACTCTAAATTTGGCCGTAACGCGATGGTCAATCTTGGTAATATGAATCTGATTGATTACCTTTTCACCGACCAAGAGCCACCATCAGGCATTCAAAAAATTATTGAACAACATAACGTTCAGCTTGAGCTTTGCTAGGATAACCCTCTATTAAAAAGTACCTTTCGAGGTACTTTTTCCTAAAATTTTCCGCTTTTTTTACCTATTTATTCTTTTGTCAAACCTCATTCCCTTTCCTATTCTTATCAATAACATCATTTGTTCTTTTCAGTTAATAAGCACACTAAATGTAGGGATATGATAATAAATTGTTATTTATATCACGCAGTAATGTTTTTTATCGGTTATATAGTTGGCATTTCCAACAAAATTCATTACAATTATGAGCGAAAACGAACATTAAAGAATTGTTTCGCGCATTCTTAGGAGGATGTTATGGAAACTAAAGACTTGATTGTCATCGGCGGCGGAATAAACGGCGCTGGAATTGCGGCGGATGCAGCAGGCCGAGGCCTTTCAGTATTAATGCTGGAAGCTCAAGACTTAGCCAGTGCAACATCTTCCGCTAGCTCAAAATTAATTCATGGTGGCTTACGCTATTTAGAGCATTACGAATTCCGTTTAGTCAGTGAAGCATTGGCTGAACGTGAAGTTTTATTGCGTTTAGCACCTCATATCGCATTTCCGATGCGTTTCCGTTTACCGCATCAACCTCATCTACGCCCAGCATGGATGATCCGCATTGGTTTATTCCTCTATGATCACCTAGGCAAACGTGTCAGTTTACCGGGCAGTAAAAGTATTAAATTCGGGGCTAACTCTGTCTTAAAACCTGAATTAACTCGTGGTTTTGAATATTCCGACTGTTGGGTAGATGATGCTCGTTTAGTAGTATTAAATGCGCAAGAGATCGTTCGTCGTGGCGGTGAAGTTCGTACTCGTACCAAAGTGACGCGCGCTTGGCGTGAAAACGATTTATGGATGGTGGAAGCACAAGATTTACGCACCGGTGAAACTTCTCGCTACCAAGCAAAAGCATTAGTGAATGCAGCCGGTCCTTGGGTTAAAACATTATTCGATGAAGGGTTAAAATTAAAATCACCTTATGGTATTCGCTTAATCAAAGGTAGCCATATTGTGATCCCACGTGCTCACGATGAACCCCAAGCCTATATCTTACAAAATGAAGATAATCGCATTGTATTCGTGATCCCTTGGATGGATGAGTTCTCTATTATTGGTACCACTGATGTTGAATACAAAGGTGATCCAAAAGATGTGGCTATTGATAACAATGAAGTTGAGTACTTATTAAAAGTCTATAACGACCACTTTAAGAAACAACTGACCAAAGACGATATCGTCTGGAATTATTCAGGGGTGCGTCCATTGTGTGATGACGAATCCGATTCGCCACAAGCTATCACTCGTGACTATACCTTAGATGTACATGATGATAATGGTAAAACACCACTACTCTCTGTGTTTGGTGGTAAATTAACGACTTATCGTAAACTCGGTGAACACGCGGTTGATAAGCTAAATGCTTATTTCCCTAATATGGGTCAAGCGTGGACAAAAGAGGGTCAATTACCGGGGGGGAACTTAGAAGGTTACGATCGTGATGGCTATTCACGTCTTATTCGCCAACGTCATCCTTGGTTACCAGAAGCATTAGCACTACGTTTTGCTCGCACTTATGGTAGCAATACTGAAGTGTTGCTAGAAGGAATTACTGATTTAGCCGGAATGGGCGAAAATTTCGGTCATAATCTTTACGAAGCTGAATTACGTTATTTAGTTAAACATGAGTGGGTGATTGAGCTTGATGATGCTATTTGGCGTCGTACCAAACTTGGCATGTGGCTTAATGATGAACAAAAACAACGTATTACGCAATGGTTAGAGGCAAATACGCACACAGCATAATGCAGTAAAATATTCTCTGACTCTGTTCAATGTTCTTATTAGCAATTTTTGTGGCGCGATAATAGCGCCACTTTTTTATTGCCGCATATGATGCTATTGACATTACACCTGACAAACTCATCGATAATTGCTTCAGCTGGTTTTGCACTGTTTTTGCAAAAATTCCATTAAAACTACGGCATTATTCTGTTTCTCATCTTTAGCGGAATACAGTAATACTAATGGCTTTTCTTTGGCTACCTTCAATAGTGGTTGCCAACTTTCCGGTATTGCTTCTAATTCTTTTATATAGCGAGCCGTAAATTGTGTGAAATCGCCATTTTCATGAAACCATTTTCTTAATTCAGTAGAAGGCGCGAGCGCTTTATTCCATTCATCATAATGAAAATCGCTCTTTTTCACCCCTCTAGGCCATAATCTATCCACTAATACACGATAACCTTCATGCTTACCGTCTTTATCATCATAGACACGTTTACAAGTGATCATTTCTACTCCCATTCAATCAATGAGTTAATTTCATTATAGAAGAAAATCTTCAAACGTATCCCTTCTGCGACTTTACGTTATTTAAGGTTGTCATCGTGCAACATGAAATTTTCTCTTCTTCCGATTGAATTATCCTCATTGAAACTAAGGTGAATAACTGTTGACTAAATAACCGAATTAAGAGAATCTACATCTAGACGTCTAAATGGTTAGATGGGTAAATAAGTAGCGATACTTAACGGAATAACAATAACAACATGTGACACAACGATTGATGAGGTATAGGTATGAGCTTTTATCACGCAAGCCAGCATGAAGCGCTTAATCAAAATCTTGCTGAATTAGATGGCCAGATCCAAGTTTCTTTTGAGTTTTTTCCTCCTCGCACACAAGAGATGGAAAATACACTCTGGCAATCACTGGCTCGTTTAAATACCTTAAAACCTAGCTTTGTTTCGGTCACTTATGGTGCAAATTCAGGTGAACGAGATAGAACACATGCCATTATTAAAGATATAAAAGAGCGTACAGGCCTTGAGGCGGCACCACATTTAACCTGCATTGATGCCTGTCGTGAAGAATTACAACATATTGCCCAAGACTATTGGCAAAGTGGCATTCGTCATATTGTGGCGCTACGGGGAGATTTACCTGATAACAGCCAGAAGCCAGATATGTATGCCGTTGATCTGGTTCATTTACTGAAAGATGTAGGAGATTTTGATATTTCGGTTGCTGCTTATCCAGAAGTGCACCCCGAAGCTAAAAGCGCACAGGCTGATCTTATTAATTTAAAAAAGAAAGTGGATGCCGGCGCTAATCGAGCCATTACACAATTTTTCTTTGATGTAGAAAGTTACTTACGCTTTCGTGATCGCTGTGTTTCAACGGGTATTGATGTAGAAATTGTTCCAGGTATTTTACCTGTCACCAATTTTAAACAGTTAAAACGTTTTGCCGGATTAACCAATGTGAAGATCCCCGGTTGGATGCATAAAATGTTTGATGGCTTAGACAACGATCCAGAAACTCGCGCACTGGTTGGTGCTTCTATCGCTATTGATATGGTGAAGATT
The DNA here is from genome assembly GCF_001808035.1 of Proteus sp. HMSC14B05. NCBI lineage: Bacteria > Pseudomonadati > Pseudomonadota > Gammaproteobacteria > Enterobacterales > Morganellaceae > Proteus > Proteus sp. HMSC14B05. The sequence goes on from NZ_KV791994.1 coordinate 146,721, forward strand.
TTAAGCCGTGAGGGCGTGAAAGATTTCCATTTTTATACTCTTAACCGCTCTGAATTAACCTACGCCATTTGCCATACATTAGGTGTTCGCCCACAACTTGCGAAGGTTTAGTCTTATCACCCCGCCCATAGTCTATTGGCGGGGTTTTTCTAGGCGAGATTATTTAGCAAAATGATAAGGTTGCTCGATAGGAAGTAAGCTATATGCAGTATCTAGATCGCCATTAGTAATACAAGTATCTATTTTACGCACTTTATCAGTAATATCGGTAATATTAACAATCCACTCATTGCAATATTTTTCTACAGCTTGATTACGTAACCCTATTTGAATAGTGCGATAACTTAAGCGATTAAGATAAATATCTCGTTCAGGATCCCACTGAATACGAATATCACTGGTTTCTGTTGCTTCTTGCCATTCTTTGGCACTCACATAGTGGTCTGGATCGAAATGACTGACCACACCTTGTGTTAGCATCTGCTGAAAGCCTTCATGGGTAATATCAACAGCCAAAATAGACGCTTGATTGGGATCTTTGCGCCCCCACCCTGAGCGATACATCATCCAAAGAAAGGAGGGTTTTACCCAAGTCATACGGGTCATACTAAAAGGGGGAGAAACAAAAGTACCATTTGCGACTGCGCTCTGAGCGATAGTAGTAGAATAGGCTTGGTAAACACGGACAAAATCATCCGTATAGTATGCCCTTACTTGACACTCAGGACATCGGTCAACATCATCGTTCATCTTTCTTTAATATCCTTTTATATTAATAAAATGGAGCTATCTGCTTAAATTATGAGCCTCTAACCAGAGATAATCAAGAGCCCCTATTTTCATTAGGGATTTAATAGAATATGACACCGTGACAAGCCATACAAAAGAATGATCATAAAGCGCATAAATTAAAATGGCCATTATCGCTGCAATAATAAAAAATTTAATCTTGCAAAATATATCTTACACTACGTCCACCAGCGCCAAAGGTGCTCAATACATTGTACTGATTATCAAAACGACTCGATCACGAAATTTACATTAAGTTCTCTTTTATTTTCTGATCACTAGCGCTGACTAAATAATTATTTTCTCTTTCCTTCTTTCTTTATAGGAAGAAAGGAAAATATTAAGCAAATAATCACAAATGATACTAATAGTATTCGACCATAGAAATAGGGAAAAAACCGAACAATCAAAACACTATAAAGGACAAAAAAAATAGCAATAATGCTTAATATTAAGGATTGTTTAAGGTCTTTTAAAAAAAAAGAAAATATTTTTTCATATATAGCCTACATTAAAGTCGCATATCTGATGATATAACATTCATCATATCAGAAGAGAATGGGTAGCCATTAACCACATACATCCCCCCAATGAGGCGAATAGAAAGCTTATTCTACTCACAAAGTGAGGCGAATAATCACGATATTTGACTCATGCTCCTGCAATTAGGCGTTTGATAAGTTGTGTTTTAATTAATGGAGGCGCTTTCACTACGTTACCTGCTATCTTAGCCGTCATGATTTCAAAGGCTTTTTCTACCAATAAGGTTTCATCTTGCTTCATTGACCAGACATTATTAGGTAAAAAACTTAACATAACGTGATCATCAAAAGTACCTATATTGATATGTGCGGGAATAACACCTTCTGTTTGGCGAATAGCACTTAATACGCCTTCTAAAATGGGCAGTGATGAGGCAATAAAATGACTGGGGATCTGCCGATGTTGTTCAAGATATTGCTTCATCATCTGTTCACCATCTTTGGTGGTGTTATGTTCTGCATAGGAAACGGTTACATGGCTTTCATCACCATAATGGGCTTTGATCGCCTGAACATAACCGCGCAAACGAGCTGCAATAGTAGGAAGAAGAGCATCACCGGCAAAAAAGTGGATTGGCGCATCTTGCTGTATCATCGCTTTCGTTAATTGTGCACCACTATCACAGTTATCAGACGCCACGCAAATTGCATTACTAACAGAAAAATCTCTATCTAAGAACACTAAAGGCTTTTGACGATGTTTAACGTGATGTTGCTGATTTTTTCGACTCGCTGAAACAATAAAAATCCCATCAACATTACGCTCATCCATAGACTTTACGAGCTTATTTTCATTTTTAATATCACCATAGGTACAACTTATCATCAGCTGGCAACCAATCTGGTGACAATGCATCTCTAACTTTTCCGCTAAAGCAGCAAAGAAGGGGTTGGACAGCCGAGGAATAACCAGACCATAGGTATCTGTTTTATTGAGTTTTAAGCTTCTTGCCGCATGGTTAACGGTATAACCAAAAACTTCGACATAATCAGCAATTTTTTTCTGGGTTTTTGCACTGATCCGATATTGATCACCTTTACCATTGAGTACTAATCGTACTGTGGTGATAGATAAATTCAGATCATTTGCAATTTGTTCAACTGTTTTTGCCATTAATGTTCCGTCATTGATATTGCCCTCATTTTGCTAACAATGAGGGCGGATTAACCTTTATTAAGCAGATTGACTACGCCATTTTTTCCACATTGATTTTAACCCAGGTCCGACAATAGGTAACAGCAGTGTTAATAGTGCAATAGCGAGGAATGTCGCAGTAATAGGTCGTGTATAGAGAATCGATAAATCCCCTTGAGACATCATTAAAGCACGGCGTAAGTTAGACTCTGCCATCGGCCCAAGGATAATACCTATCACCACCGGAGACATCGAAAAATCGAGCTTAATCATAATATAAGCCAGTAATCCTGCCCCCATCATCACAAAAACATCAATGATGCTATGGTTAACTGAATAAGCCCCCACACTACACAACACAAAGATAATGGGTACTAATACTCTTCTTGGTACATCCATCACACGTACAAACAGTTTCATACACAAGAAGCCTAAGATACCGAGAAAAATATTCGCCATCATTAAGCCGATAAAAATACTGTTCACTTCAACGGGATTATCCGTAAATAACTGTGGCCCTAGCGCTAATCCTTGCACCATAAAAGCCCCCATAATAATCGCCGTTGCGCCATCACCGGGAATACCTAAAGTCATTAGAGGTACCATGGTGCCACCCGTCACCGAGTTAGCCCCCGCTTCCGGTGCTGAAACCCCTTCGGGTGATCCTTTTCCAAATTCTTCAGGGTGTTTTGACCAACGTTTGGCTTCGTTATACGAGATAAAAGATGAAATATCTCCCCCAGTCCCAGGAATAGCACCAATAGCCGTTCCTATCGCTGATGAACGAAAATAGGTAGGTAAAACACGTTTAAAATCGAGCCACGTAGGTAATACACGATGAATACGGGCATTAATTTTCTCGCTTTTCTTCTGCTTGCGCTCACGATACTCTTCTTCAAAGCTAATCAAGCCTTGAGAAAATGCAAAGAGTCCCACGAGGATTGGAATAAACGAGACGCCCCCCATAAGATACACGGTATCAAACGTAAAACGTGGCCCTGCTGTCATAGGATCAAGCCCGATAGTAGCAATTGCAAGACCAATCGCGCCCCCCATTAATCCTTTCACAATCGATTGCGATGATACACTGGTAATAATACTTATGCCAAATACCGCAAGAGCAAAATATTCAGCAGCAGAGAATCCCGTCGCCACTTTTGCCAATTGAGGAGCAATAACAATTAAAGCGATAGTACTAAATACACCACCAAACATCGACCCCATGGTTGATAAGCCTAATGCTCGCCCTGCTTCACCTTTTTTAGCCATCGGATAGCCATCTAAGACGGTGGCTGCAGATGCAGGTGTGCCCGGTGTACTAATTAATATTGCGGTAATGGAGCCACCATAAACAGCCCCACAATACATTCCCAATAATAATAAGATCCCCGTCATTCCTTGAAAGGAGTAAGTCAGTGGGAGTAACAGTGCAATGCCCATATTCACTGTTAAACCCGGTAATGCGCCGATAATAATCCCCGCGAAAACCCCTAACAGGATCATTGTTATCGTTTCTAAACTAAAAACGACCATTAAAGCATCTAAAATTTCCATACCAAGGCTCCTTTACCGCTTACTCAAAAAAGACAGAGGTTGGCAGAGGTGAATTAAAAATAATGTCAAAGAAAACATAAACCGCGGCTACAATCACAATTGGGATCACCACCATGGCAATAGGTTTCCTCTCATTCATCAACCACATAATGATTGGGATAAGAAGCAATGATGGAACAATAAAGCCAAATAGATATAAACCTGTTGCATATAGCAGCATAAAAATGCCTAAGCCATAAGCACGCTTAACTGCGGTCGAACTTAAATCTACGGACTGGTGTACATGTTTAATTTTATCAACCACGACACCTATCCATTGAAAAATCCCCAGTAAAATAAATAAGATGGCTAAACCGTAAGGCCAAAAACGCTCCCCAGGTACACCATATTCATCAAACATACTCATATCACGGGAGAGATAGATAATAAGTAGCCCAAAAGCTACTGAAATCGCACCGATGATTGTATTGATTTTAGTCATGTCGGGATCTCCCCGACCCTATCCGACTTGCGGATAGGGTGGTTTATTATAGAAAGGTTATTTTTTTAGGGTGGCTGAGATTAATTCAGCATACATCTCATGATCTTCTTTCATCATTTGATACGCATCGTCACCGACGATAAATACTGGCATAATACCTTGTTTTTTCAATGCTTCTTGATATTCTGGTTTTTGAACCACTTCTGAAAATGCCCCCACTAACTCATTTTTAACGTTATCAGGCACACCTGCTGTTGTGGCTAATACAGCCCATGCGCGCATTTTCACGTTGGTATCGAGATTTAAGGCTTCTTTAAAGGTTGGAACATCCGGAATAAGAGGGAAACGACGTTCATCCATCACACCGAGAACACGCAAAATACCCGCATCAACTTGTGATTTAACCGCACCGGGTGTGGTTAATACGCCATCGATATGATCGCCCACTAATGCCGCAATAGAGGGGCCTGTACCTTCATTATAAGGTATATGATTAAACTTAGTTCCCGTAGTACGTTCGATATTCACCCCCGCGAGGTGATAAATAGCTCCCATACCTGAGTTACCAATTTTTAATTTACCAGGGTTCGCTTTTGCTCCGGCAATAAATTCTTCCAATGTTTTATAAGGTGAATTAGCATTCACCACGAGCACAACCGGATCAGCAATCGTTGTCGCAATCGGGGTAAAGTCTTTATAGGTCACGGGTGACTTACCTTGATGTGGGAACATCGCTAATTCAACCGTCGTCATGACTAATTTAGTGCCATCAGGACGCGCATTTGCCACTTCAATTAACCCAGTTAAACCATTACCTGCGGGTTTATTAACCGGTACAAAGATACGCCCTGCTGGCATCACATCTTTAGCAAATTCAATGATAGTCCGTGCAGAAGTATCAGTACCTCCCCCCGGGTTTTTTGGGATAACCACATCAATATTTTTAGTAGGATACGTTAACTGTTGGGCTACAGCATTCCCCATGCCCAATGTCATCGTAAGCGCCAACGCTGCGAGTAGACTCTTTTTCATAAAACCCTTTCTCCACATTTTTATTGAGTAGCTATTAACTGCTGATAAACAATGTTTTTTCTGTTCCAAGTAAAAGTCACATGTAGGGTATTGTTTTCAGCAATAATAGCCGGATATGAAAATTCGCCTTCCCCATCGAGTAAATCGAATGGTTCAGACCAAGTACTGCCATTATCGGATGAAAGACTGACAGAGATAGGATAACGACGACTCCAGTTGCCTGAATTCGGGTTATATACCAATGCCAACAGACCATCTGCGAAGGAGACGACATCAATGCCGCTATTATTATTTGGTAAGGTTGTTGCATAAGCCGGACACCAACTGCGCCCATAATCCGTTGAATCGCTACGATAAATTTTACCGCGCGTACTGCGCATCATGGCATGCACATGTCCAGGCTGAGATCCCCATAGTGTTGGTTGTATCACGCCATCCCATTGAAAAACACGTTGTAGATCAGTCTCCCACAAGGCATCGTCCTTTAGCCCTTGCCAGATTTCATGCTCCGCTTGCCCTCCTTGATGATGAGCAATCGGAATATCCACTCGCTGCCAGTGTTGACCATTGTCGCTAGAAATATCGACAAACGCATCCCAGTATCGATCATCCTCCACCGATCCCGGAGCTAACCACTCGCCGTTTGACATCACTAATACTTTGTTTTTCACAGGACCTCTAGGTGTTACATCACCCGAAACCAATTCACTTGGTAAACTCCAGCTATTTCCGCTATCCTTCGAGATAACGTATTGGGTCGTCCAACTATGTACATCAGGACCCGTTTTATAAAACAGCCAGATATTACCTGTTGATGGGTCAACATGTAAAACTGGATTCCAGTGCGCAACACCTGGATTTTTAACCACAGGTTGAGCGGGTTGCCAATCATTTCCCTCTTTTATCGCCAACCAGATAGCGGTATTACCGCTACCTTCTTTATCGCCAGCAAAAAAAGCGGTTAATAAACGCTCAGAGTTAGGCACACGCACAATCGTTGAAGCATGGCAGTGATTAAAAAGTGAATGTGCATTATCCAGCACAAACTGGGTTTCCTTCATCACGAAAGGCATATTCCTACTCCTGTGTCCTAAATTAATTTAACGAAAGCCACTTCTTCATATTTTCACCCAATGCCGTCATGCTATTAACAGCAGAAGGGAAAAATGAGTTTTCAAACTGACTACTATTACGAGAGCGGCAAACCAGTGTCGCGAAATTGCCGATCAGGCGCTGATGATATTTAGCGCAGGCAGGATAATCCAGCGTTTCAGTCATCGCAGCTGTTGATAAATAATCAGCTAATAGCGCAGCTTGCTCTGGTTTATCCTGCCAATTTTCATACAGCCAGACATAAAGTTCGGGGTGGAAGTTAGCCATAACACCACTATATGCTTGGCATCCTGCTTGGAATGACGCTAATAAGGTTTGACTATTAGCATTGGCTAGATGCAAACGACTTCCTTTTGATAATGCTAAGCGACGTTCTATGAGAGGAAGAGAACAGCAAGTATCTTTAATAAAGGTAAAGCGATTACTTTGTGCGCACCATTCTACTATCTCTTCAGATAACAAGCGTTTGTAAGGATAAGGGCATTCATAAATACCCAAATCAATCTCTTTAGGTACAGCATGAGTTAAGGATTGTAGTGTTTCCAGCGCCTTATCATCAGACTCACCCACTTGCGCTAAGCGATTACTGATCATAATAACGCCATCAACGCCGGTACTCGCCATTGCCTGCAATTGTTCTTTTTGCTGGCTTAAGGCCGTTGCCGTATGACCAGAAGCAACAACAGGTACTCTTCCATCCGCTTTTTCAACGATAAAGCGGGTGAGTGCTTGTGTTTCTTCATCACTCAAATAAAACATTTCGCTTGATTGACAGGCGGCAAATAACCCATGTACACCTGCATCGATATACCAATCGACAAGGCGCTCTAATGACGCCCAATCAATCTCTCCTTTAGTATCAAAAGGAGTGAGCATCACAGGCCAAACACCAACGTATTTTTGCTGACTCATTATAAATTCCTTACAGTAAGTTAATGGCATCACCTGCCACTTTCACTTGAATACCTTGAGTCAGTGCTTGAGCAACAAAGGCTTGTAGCACAAACGCCAATTTATCGTCATCAACATAAGCCACTGTAATATGGTTACTTTGATGTCCCGCCATAAGATCATCACGAGTTACACCATCTAAAGTACAGTTGAGTAATGGCCATTCGTAGTTAGTGGCTCGACGGCGACGTTCAAACTCTGCCTCCGGTAATTCCACCGCCATACCTGTACCAATATGCATAATCACATCTGTACCTTGATAGTGTGCACGTGCCCATAACAAACGCCCTGCTTTACCTTGACCCGCTATAGTTGATCCCCCTTTAGGGAAAAACATAGGTGGCTGACGGTAACCTGTTGCGCCTTTGATCCCACCTTTAAGGTGTTCAAAAGGCACAGAGCCGGAAATTTCCATATCCCAGTAGAAGGTTCCCTGATACTCACTCCCCCAACGAATATCGTGTAATGTTGTTTCTGCAGGCAAGCCTAACGAGGTTAATAAACGCCATAACATCGTTTGTGGAATAGCTGTACCCATATCGACTTCGTTGATACAAGGGATCGGTGTGTTAGGGCTGATAATGTCGCCATTTTCATCCGGTAACGGGAAGCGTGCCGTTGACCCAATTGCACCTTCGGCAAAATCAGAGGCAGGGCAACAATCTTTTAATCCTTGCTGATATTGCACGCCTACAGCGGTTAAGCCAAAGCGTTTAACAAAACGCGCCATTGCAATCATCATGGCACACTGCTCTTTCACCTGTTCACGAGTCAGTTCAGTTTTATCATCTGTACCAAACTTAAACGTCATGCCATTATTTTCGTACCATTGCACACACTCTTCTCTTAATGCATCAGGTACTTTTGCCATTTCGACCAATAATGCAGATTGAGAGAGTGATTCAATGGGCATACCAATATCGATCATTGCCTGTTGTGGGAAGACCCCATTAATCATTCCCATACAGAATGTATCGAACAAACCTATTATTTCTTTATTTTTAATTATATATTCGCCGACTTTTCGACCCACTTCGCCAGCTTCTGTCGCCATTACCCTGTGTGTTGGCGCAACTTCTTTAAGATAGCTAAGCTGATGATTTACATAACCATATTTCAACCATGTAGCTAAGCCATCAATAAAAAATGTATCGTCAAAATTTTCTGACCATAAGCGTGAATAATTTTTACCTAAACTGGTTAACGTCCCCGCTAAACACAACATGCCAACTAGCCCCGGCCATGTACCATCAAAATTAGCCAGCAACAGAATTGGCCCGCGATGATGCGCTAACGAAGAGGCAATATGGTGTGAGTATTGCCATGCGGTTAATAGCACAATAACGGGTGCATCAGGATCGATAGCCGCAAACATGTCACAACCTTCACGCTGACTACTGATAAAACCATGGCCTCGTGCTTCATCAATTTTATGTGCACGTTTCATGGTGTAACCTTGTGCTTTTAATGCAGCGGCTAGCTTATCTTCAAATTTTTTCTGTACAGGCCAGCATGTTACGTTTGCAGACTCACGTAAGTCTGCATTAGTAACCATCAGGATCTCATTAGCTTCTGCACTGATAACGTCCGGTAATTTTGGTAGATTTAAGTTCAACATAAGATATCCCTGGTAAGGTAAACTCGATTCATAATCGGAAAAATTTATGGTCAGCAATCTGCCATCATGTCGTTATAGCGCTGCTGATCTTGATACATCTGTAAATAAACTTGGTATTTCGCTTGATGGAAAGCAAAGGTGTCACTATCAGGTGTAATAACGCCGCCTTCTCGTACCATGGTATTTGCTGCTTGAGAAAAATTATCAAAGGCTTTACATGCCACGGCGCCTAATAAAGCAGCTCCTAGATTCACCGCATCTTCTTCTTGCGCTAAATGGATCTCACGACCTGTTGCATTGGCATATTCACGTAACCACAGTGGATTTTTGGTCGCTCCCCCACACATAACAAGGCGATTAATTTGGTGCCCAGCATCTTCAAGGGTGTCAATAATATGGCGAGTGCCATAGGCAATAGACTGCAATGTCGCAAGATAATAACGAGCCAAGGCAACTCGACCACTTTCAAGGGTTAATCCGCTGACCATTCCCTTGGCGGCAGGATTAGCACGTGGAGAGCGATTGCCATGATGGTCAGCTAAAACATGAAATTGTGCTGTTGGATAAGGTTCATTTTCTTCCAATTCAGCGACAGCTTGGTTTAATAAGGTATAGTAACTAACACCTTTTTCTTTCGCTTCTTGTTCTAACTCAGCCCATGACTCATGGCGGCGGATAGACCATTCAACGAGCGCACCGGCAGCACTTTGCCCCCCTTCGTTTAGCCATAACTCTGGTAACATTGCGCCAAAGTAAGGCCCCCACACCCCAGGCACCATAATCGGGTATTGGCTGACAATCATATGGCAGTTAGATGTACCACTGATGATGGCCAAACTTCCCTCAGGTTGTGATGCGGTTAACGCCAACCCACCCGCATGAGCATCAATAATGCCACTAGCAACTATGACGCCAGTATGTAATCCAAAAGCCTCAGCCACAGAGGTCGTTAAACATCCGGCCGATTCACCTAAAGCCAAAATGGTTTGTGGTACTTTTTCTAATAATTCATCCAAACCTACATCAGCTAACAAGCTTTCACTAAAATGCCCTTGGTGTGCCAAATAGTTCCATTTACACGTTAATGTACAGATACTGGCAACATCAGCAGTGGTTGCTTTCCACACTAAAAAATCAGCTAAGTCAAAGAATCGCCAGACATGTTTATAACGCTCCGGATAGTGATTTTTTAACCATAGAATTTTAGGCAATTCCATTTCAATGCTCACTTCGCCCCCGACATACCGCAAAACGGGATCGTTAGTCAGATTAATGGTCACTGTTTCTTGTACTGCCCGGTGATCCATCCACATAATAATATCCTGCTCAGGTTTATTACTGGGTGAAACCGAAAGTGCTTGTCCTTCTTTACCAACGGCCACTAAAGAGCAGGTGGCATCAAAACCAATAGACTTCACATGGAGAGGATCGATGGCTGATAATTTCACCGACTCTTTTACAGTGGTGCATACTTGTTGCCAAATATCAGCGGAAGATTGCTCGACAAAATCCGTTTTCGGGCGAAATTGTGCAATTGGACGCACTGAAAAGCCCAAACGCTTTCCAAAGCTATCAAATACTGCTGCACGGACACTGGCTGAGCCAACATCAACGCCAATAAAATATTGTTGTTCCATGCGAACCCTCATCATTTGCTAACGCTATGCTAATTTTTGCTACTTCGAGTTAGCAAGTTAATTCGAGCATGGAGAAAAAACAATCACAATAGGATTGGTTTGTGATGCAGATCTACATCAATAATTTAATACATTGATTTAGAAAGAAATTTATTTATTTCACTTTGTTCACCATTTTAATAGCGAACTGAAACGATTATGTTCGTTATAAAACAAACGAACATTTAGCTATCAATGAGAATAAAAACCGTGGTTAACATATTAATATCACTATCAATATAGGATGTTATTAAAATATACCTAACTAATAGTAAAATTTATTTTTAAAAAGAGTAATATGTTAAAAACAACCATTTTTCTATTTTTATCATATTCAATCATTTTATTTTTAATAGACTAATCTTTAGTTATATATTCATTTTTGGAGTATTAAATTATGTTGAAAAATATTGCTATCAGTCTTTCTTTACTTCTTATCACTTCTTCGGCTTTTTCAGCCACACTGGCAGAAAGAGAATTACAACAGAAATTTGAAGAAAATATTCAATCCCGTGTTGTAGACTTAAATAAAAGCTGTGATGCTAATATAAAAGTTGCGTTTGATTGGTCGGCATTTACTGTTGAGGATCTAAAAACAACAGGTATTGATGGTTATTGCAGTGAAGGGTTAAAAGGTGTCATTAATACCTGTGAAAGCTCGAAAATAGCACAAGAAACCGTAAAAGAGAAAATACAGAATATTACCTGCTCTAAAGCGTCACCTCGTAGTATTGAACTTAAAGATGGGACACTGAATTTTGGTATTGATTTTAATGCTGCAAATGATGCCAACGCTATTCAAACGCATTTAATGAATAATCTCTAAATAGAGTAAATATAGCAAGCAATGATGCGATAATACATTATTGCTTGTTGATTAAATAACAGATTGAATTAGTTTTTTAGCATAAGGATGAGTAACAGTACTTAATTTATTTATCTCGCATAATTCAATTTGTTGACCTTGTAAAATGAACATGACTTTATCGCAAAAATAAGTCACTGTTTGAATATCATGACTAATAAAAAGATAGGATAATTGGAGTTCCTCTTTTAATAATTTTAATAAATCCAATATTTCAACTTGTGTAGGTATATCGAGAGAGCTTATTGCCTCATCTAAAATAATTAGTTGTGGGTAAGATGCTAACGCACGACATAAGCAAACTCGTTGAGCTTGCCCACCAGACAATTCAAAAATATAACGCTGATAACAACTTTTAGGTAATTGCACCTTCTCTAAAAAAGAAAAAATAATTGTTTCTAACTCGTTATGACGAAGAGTCGGATTAATCAGTTTAATAGGTTCAGCAATCATTTCACCCACTGTAAAAGTCGGATTGACTGAAGCGATATGATCCTGAAACACAATACTTATTACCCCTTGTCGATAACATCGTTTCGTCACTGGCTTATCATTTAAATAAATAGCCCCTTGATCAGGTAATTCTAAGCCACTGATTAACCGTGCAAGGGTACTTTTTCCACTGCCACTTTCTCCAACTAACCCGAAAGCTTCACCCTTTTGTATATTAAAAGAGAGCGCATCGAGAATAGTCACTTTTTCTTTAAAAAAGCGCGCCCCTTTTTGATAATAATATTTGCTGACGTTGTCTACTCGTAATAGCATTCGATCCTCTTGTTATTTATCGCCGTTTCATGCTGATCACCGAGCATAAAGCACCTGTGCAAAACGTTGGGAAAGCTTAGCTCTAGCCTCAATTAAATAACGGGTATAGGCTTGCTTAGGTGTATCTAATACGCTGTTTTTGTCACCAAACTCAATTAATTTTCCCTCTTTCATCACTAAAATATCATCAGCAATCTGACTGACTAATCCTAGATCATGAGAGATAAAAATTAAGGTGGTGTTTTTAGATATCGTGATACGTTGCAATAGCTGTAATATTTCTCTGCGCAAGGGAGCGTCTAATGCGGTAGTAGGTTCATCAGCAATTAATAACCTTGGTGATAACGCCAAAGCCATGGCAATCATCACACGTTGTAATTGCCCCCCACTTAATTGGTGAGGAAATGCCTGCATAATCATTAAAGATTGATGCTCAAATACCTCGTCCAATGCTTGTTTAGTGGCATTGAATGCTTGCAATTTAGTATAAGAAAAATGGTAAATTAAAGTTTGGCTAACTTGCTTGCCTATTTTTATCAACGGATCAAAAGCACTCATACCGTTTTGCACAATCATACCTAGCGATGTCCCTAATAGGGCACGCCGTTGTTGCTCTGAATATAAATGAAGGGGCTTTTCATCAAAAAAAATTTCTCCCGATAGTGCAAGTGTACTTGGAAGTAAGCCAATAATGGCTTTACTGATTAAGCTTTTACCACTACCACTCTCACCGACAATAGCTAACGTTCGCCCCTGTTTAAGGCTAAAGGAGAGATTATCTACCCGCTTTTTTTCGCTGTGAGGATCATAGATTGAGACTTGATTAAGCGTCAGTAAATTGTTCATATTTATCCCCGACTGATTGACGATTATCGGGGTCGAACACATCACGTAAAAAATCGCCCCAAAAGTTAAATGCAGTAACAACAACCGTAATCGCTATCCCCGCAGGTAGCATTTGTTCGGGATGTAATACCATGACATTTTTTGCTTCACTCAGCATATTGCCCCATTCTGGGGTGGGTGGCTGTACCCCTAACCCCAGAAATGAAAGAGCAGAGATCATTAAAATAACACTCCCAATATCACTTGAGGCTAAAACGATAGTTTCAGCTAATGTCACGGGTAATAAATGGCGTCGTAAAATATGTGTTGGTGGTGCGCCAATCACTTGAGCATAAGCAATATAGTGACGATGTGAATATTGTCGAACAATGCCTCGTATCATTCTGGCGTACCAAGCCCATTTAACCAAGATCACCGCAATCAAGATGTTACCTATTCCAGGCCCCATTATGCCCACTAAGGCTAAGATCATAATTTCCGCAGGAAATGACAATACCACATCACATAAACGCATAATCACTGTATCCGTTTTACCGTGAAAATAGCCCGCCAACATCCCCATTAGCCAACCGATCAGCAGTGTTATACTCATCGCATAAATGGCATAAAAAACGGTGGTTCGAATACCAAAGAGTAAACGTGAAAATACACAACGTCCTAAATTGTCTGTACCCAGTGGATAGTGAAAGCTGATTGGCTGAAATTTTAAGCGTATCGATGTTAAAGTGGGATCATGAGGTGCAAACCAAGGTGCGCCTATTCCGGCGATGGTAATCATCACTATCACCAATAAACAGAGTTGTGCACTTTTATCTTGCGCAAGTCGTTGCCAGAATAACCGCCACATTGTTACCGCCTTAGACGAGGATCGACTTTCATCTGAATGATATCTATCAGAAAGTTAAAAAAGAGAAATAACAATGACATCATTAAAATATAAGCTTGTATCATCGGATAATCGCGTCCAAATATGGCACTAATACACAGCCGCCCCACCCCAGGCCATGCAAAAATATTCTCGATCACGACCGTGCCCGCGATAAGTTTCGGAATACTCATTCCTAGCGCCGTCAGCGCAGAAGCGAGTGAATTACGTAATATATGGCGACGCAAAATCAGCTTATCAGGTAATCCTCTTGTTCGGGCATAAAATACATAAGGCTGATGCCATTGATTAAGCATTGCGCCCCGTAACAAACGTAAATAAGTACCGATATAACCTAAAGAGAGTGCAAATGCCGGTAAAATGACCGATTGTGGTGTCAACATACCACTGACAGGTAACCAATCTAAATGAACCGCCACCGCCCAAATTAACAACAACCCTAACCAATAATTAGGAATTGCGGTTAACACAAAAACAATCAGCCGAATACTTTTGTCTATCAAGCTATGTGGTTTTGCCACACACCATAAGGCTAAAGGTAACGCGATAATAAGCGTAAATAATAATGCGGTAGCCGCTAACCAAAGCGTGGGGGGGAGAGCAGTTAACATCTCTTGTATCACCGGTTTTCGGGTCAAAAAAGAGGTGCCAAAATCCAGTTGAAATCCCGCTACAAGCCATAAAAAGTAGCGTGTGAAAAAAGGCTTATCTAAACCAAGCTCACGGCGCATACCTTCAATCGCTTCGGGCGTCGGTACAATTTCGTTAACACGCAAAGCCACTTCTGCCGGATCAGACGGTGCTAAATTCAGCAAAACAAAGGCAATAAACGAAATAATCAACACTAGCGGCAATATCGCCAATAGGCGCCAACATAGATAACGTAACATCTGCTTTAACCAATATGGCACCGGATCAGTGCCATATTGAAGTAACCTCTTAAATTAATCGGTTATTCGGCTTTAAAACGCATCTTTTCAAAAGGTATTTCATATTGAGATGGATTAAAACCAACGTTTTCCAATTCACTACGGTAAATCGCTTTAGTACGCGAATAGGTTAATGGTATATAGACGGCTTGCTCCGCTAATGAGGTAAATAAGCGTTGATATAATGTCTGACGGCGATGTTCATCTGGCGTAATCAACAACTCGCCAATCATCGCATCTAATTGTGCTTTATTGGCTAACCCTTTCTGTCCCTGGTAATCAGCATGAGCTGGAATTCTAAAGGATGAGACAAAAGAGGCGGGATCGTAAGGTGTTCCCCACGAAAGAGAATACTGTAAATCGAAATCACCACTTTTCTGTCTATCTAAAAAGGCCTGTTTCTCTTCCCCTAATACCGTCAGTGCAACGCCAATTTTCTTAAAATCATCTTGCAATAGTTCGGCTATCTCTTTTTCAACCGCATTATTCACATTATAAGAGAGCAATAACTGCAACGGTTTTCCCTGTTTTTCACGCACTGTTTTACCCGCAGGTAATAGCCAGCCTTCCTCTTCTAATAACGAGGCAGCTTTTTCCGGTTGATAAATATAAGTTGGTGAATCAAAATCGCAATAAGGTACACTTCTTGCCATTAATGTATCAGCGACTTTTTCACTTCCCGCTAAAATACCTTGAGCAATCCCTTCTTTATCAACGGCATACTCTAATGCTTGGCGTACTTTTTGGCTTGAAGTAATAGGGCGACTACTGTTGAGCACAATAGCACGAGAAGCAATAGGTGCACTCATTTGTGTTTTAAATTTATCAGATGCCATTAATGCGTCAAAAGAGTCCATATCTAACATGTCGCCATCTGCACCAAAAATTAGCTGAATATCTCCTTTTTGTAAGGATAATAGCATTGTTTGTCTATCGGGGATCACTCGCCACATCACCCCAGTTAATGCTGGTTTTTGCCCCCAATAATGAGGGTTAACCTTAAATTCAGCATATTGATCTTTTTTATGTTCCGTGAGCACCCAAGGCCCCGTACCAATATAATGACTCACCCCTGTTTTAGTTTTACCGTTAATAAATGATTTAGGTGAAATAAAACGAAATGGGCGAGTTAAGCCAAGTTCAGTTAAGGTTGGATAATAGGGATTTTTTAAATTTAGCTTAACAGTATACTGATCGATAACCTCGACACTGTCGATTTGACGTACCAATTCTAGCCATGCATGACGCTGATAATTATCTAATACAGCCTCAATATTAAGTTTTACCGCTTGCGCATTAAAAGGTTCGCCATCACTAAATGTAACGTCTTGGCGCAAGAAAAAGGTATAACTTTTACCATCCGGAGAAATTTCCCAGCGTTGTGCTAAATAAGGTGCAACCCCCTTATCGGTATTTAAAACCAAAGGTTCAAATACCATGTTTTGTGCGGCCATTTCACCGGAATAAAGATGGGGGTTAATATCACGGATATCTTTTGTACTGGCATAATCCAATATATTATTACTTTGATTGGCAAAAGCAGGAAATACGCACGCCAATGTTAATAATAGTGTAGGAATAACTGTAAATAGAGGTTTCACATTATTTTCCTTTTATCATTCTCATCGATTATTTTTCTGAGCATGGATCATAAACATAGGGGTTGAGCCGTAATTAATTTTTTCTTCTTCATCCCAAACGTGATCACCAATACGAATATCCACGCTATAACGAATAAAACCGATATCTAGTAGTGTATTAATATCCCACTGTGGACGCTTAACTTGGCTTAATGGTAATTGGCGAGCAATTCTTTCCATCTCTTTTGTATCAGTATTAACATAGTGATCAGCAACTTGCTTTTGCGCCGCTCGCTCTCTATCAGCAAGAAAACCTTGCCAATATTCATCATCAAACAGATGTAAATACCAATTGGCATCAAAATTAATTAAGCTTCCCCCTGGTTTTAATACGCGAAACCACTCTTGATAAGCCTCACTGGGTGATTTTAAATTCCATGTCACATTACGGCTGACGACCAAATCAAATTGTTCATCGCCAAAGGGAAGATCTTGCACATCACCACAAACAAAGTTAATAGAAACATTATGTTGGCTGGCGTTATTTTTAGCCTCAAGCAACATCCCAGGCGTGGCGTCAATTGCAGTGACTTGGTGGCCCGACAACGCTAATAAAATAGCAAAGAATCCCGGCCCCGTACCGATATCAAGAACCTTTAATGTCTCCCCTTCTTTGACATGGCTTAACAATAACTGACGCCATTTTTGCTGTTTTTCACTTAATAACTCTTGCTGGTTGGCAGCACTATAGCTTTCAGCGCGAATATTCCAGTAACGGGTCACATCATGAAGTAATTGGTTATTATCGATTTTATTTGTCATCAAAAACCTGCTGTTGTATCAACATAAGAGAGGTAAAAATTCCCTAAACGAGAAAAAGAAGGGGATTGTGTGTCTTCGTCAGCCACCTTACCTTTTAGTTTCGAGATCCTCCATGTGCTATATCAATGATTTTTAGCTCTCCAAAGGCAAGCTGGCTTTCGTTGACTCACATCGATTTTTACCGAAACGCATTATCGTAAGGTGTAAAATGGATACCAAGCAAACAGAATTTAGGCTAATACTGACGATAGAGAAGATCTAGAAACAATTTGCGCAGATAGCTTAATAACCGCTATTACGTCGCCCAAATAGCGTTCTTATTAAGGATAAAAAATAGCGGCCTTGATTTCTTCTTGCACACAAAAGCGCTATAGTGATTAGATAGTCATGTTGATTGATAATTTTCTTTTCGCTATCAATAAAGGCACTCTCATATGGATCTCATTTCACGATTAACAACCAATACCACTCGTGCTGATTTTGCCTTAGCTCATCAACAGCAATTAATACAGTTACTGATACAACACTTTCCTGCTAAATATCACACCTTGTTTGCAACCCCGCAAAAAACTGCAGAAGATACTATTGAATGGTATGGTGAAATATCCGGTCAGCCAGTGGCATTAAATGCATTGTCAGAGCAACAACGCCAAGAGATAAGAGATGCTCTCGATGATGATTTAAAAAATCTTAAAGAGCAAACGGCATTACTTGCTTCACAGCAACGCATTACCGATGAAGAGCGCCATCTGCTTGATACCGCCTCAACCCTACCCGATGCAGAGAGCATCTATATCATTAATGGAAAACCCATTATTACTTGGTGGCCTCGTACCACACCTTTAGCGCCGACTGTTGCACAAGTCACTGCTGGCTCTAGTGCAGCGGCTGCCGGAGCGGCGCTTGCAAAAATATCACCAAAAACTCGCCACCGTTGGTTACGTTGGTTACTGGTATTATTATTGGTTTTAATTGCCTTAGTCTCATGGTTAAGAGGATGTTTTGATATCAATACAACGCCTTCTATCAATGATACTTCTGCGACCGCTGTCGCAACTCACTCTACCTCAACGATGACAGTTACAACTAATACGACTAATAAACAAGATAACCTAACAACAAATAAATAATTTAGGTATTAAATAAAATTAAAAATAGCGTTTTATATTGATATAAACGCTATTTATTTATAAAAACAAACACGCCAATAAATTATTATTTTTGTATAAAAAAAATCTATTTCATCTCACTTATCTTTTTTTATTCCAATTTAAACAATTGTCATTACTATAATTCACCATTCTAAATAGTAAGTAAATGGAATATTAAAAATGAAAAAACAACTATTATCAGCATTATTTATCAGTGGAATATTTTCTATTTCTACCGTTCAAGCACATGAAAATACCTCATTAGATAAAACAACAATTTCTGCAGGTTATGCACAAATAAAAATTGCCGGCCAATCAGGTATTATGCGCGGTGGTAATCTCTCAATACGTCAAGAATTCAATCAACAGCTAGGTATTATGGCAATTGCTACCTATGCGCAAAATGAATATGATTTTAATAAGCCTATAAAACAATTAATAAAAGATGTTGATGCCCGCTATTATTCAGTGATGGCGGGACCAACCCTACGCCTCAATGACTATATTAGTGTATATGGTGTGGCAGGTATGGCTCAAATCGAATTTAAAGGTTTAGATACTAGACAAGTACCTGAAAGTATAATCAAGAAAAATGCTTTTAGCTGGGGAGCCGGTGTTACCATTAACCCTATCGATATGCTTTCTGTTTCCGTTGGCTATGAAAACAGCCGTTATAAAATGAATAAATTAAGTGATAATAAATTAATTATTGATGGCTTTATTGCAAATATTGGTTATAGCTTCTAATTATTGATTTAATTAAATTATAAAAAAGCCTCTGTCATTATCAATAACAGAGGCAAATTATTTCACAGACCCACTCTGGGATATTTTTAAAATACGAGATAATATTATTAAATTAAATCTTGATAAGTACCTAATTGATATCCACGCTCAGCAATCGCTTGTTTTAACGATGATTGCGTCAACACCTCTAATTCCGTTAAACGTTGGAAACAGTAACCACTCGCACGTAAAGGATTATCAATAAAAGCAGGATGTGTCATCACTTCAAGCGATTGTTCACCACGTGCTTTAGCGTCATCCAGTGTCTTTAAAAACAAGGCTTGGCTGATTTCATCACCATAGAATTGACTATCAAAACCATCACTACTAATAACCCCTTGAGTATTAAGATTTTCTTTTTGTGCCAACAGTCTATCAACACGTATCGGTAATGCTTTTTGTTGTGCAAACTCTGCCACGATGGGGAAAATTTGTTTAAACATATGCACATGATGATGGCTGTCTATATGGTCGGGGGGACAACCAAACAACTCAACAAAGCGCTGATATTGTGCATTAAGCTCCACTCGTATCTCATCTAAAGGTAACTGCTCTTGCTCTGCCATTTGCCATAGCCATTTACCTAACACCCCATTACGCGTTAAAGAAGGGATAGGAGACAGCGGCTGTCCCATAGTCAATGTAAAATGAAGCCCGACACCAAGATGAGGTAGCTCCTTGCATAATTGTGCAGCATGCTCAATACCTTCAGCATTCACCAACGCTGTCGTTGATGTCACTATGCCATGACGATGACATTCAACAATGCCATAATTTTGCCCTCTACTCAGCCCAAAATCATCGGCATTGACAATTAACAAATGTGCCATTCTGTCTCCTTTTTATGATTTATTGAGTCTAAATCACTTAGTTTGATGCTGCTAATTGTGCAATCGCATGAGCAAAATTAGGTAAGTGCGCTTTGTGTGCTAATAACATCTCACGAGTCAGTACTTCAGCATCTTTATCGGAAAGTACCAGCGGCGTTAAATTCATCGCAAGTAATGCATCATTAAACTCACCACTAATAGCCGCTTGACTGGCTGCGATCTCAAACCCTTTGATAGTATGAATAAGCCCCAGCACTTTTTCATCAAAATGGGTTAAACGTGGATGTGGTTTGGCTCCGTCTTTACCTAAAATAGCCGTCACTTCAATTGCCCAGTCTGCAGGGATATTATCAATATGACCGTGATGAGGAATATTGACGTAATGCTCCGCCTGTTTATCGTTATAAATCGCATTAATCACTTCACAAGCGGCATCAGAATAATAAGCCCCTCCACGTAATTCCAACTCTTTAGGTTTAATATTTAAATGTGGATCTTTATACAATTCAAACAGTTGTTTTTCGACTTGCTGAACAACCTTAGCCCTAGCGCCACCTTTATAGTATTCCCCCATTTCAATGGCTAACATCTCTTTTTGTTTAAAGTAGTAGAGTAAATAAGAGCATGGCAACAGATTAAGAGAACGAATTAGCCCCTCACTAAAAGGTAAATCAAAAATATTTTTCACCGATCCTGCGGTTAACGTCCCCGAAGCGACTCCTTCTAATAATTCAGGGAAACGGGATTGACCGTTAACAATCACATCTTTAATAAACACCATATGATTTAAGCCAAACAGATCAATAGAAAGCGTATCTTGCTCCGTTAGCTTAAGCACATCAGTAATAAACATTTTCATACCGATAGGAATATTACAAACACCAATAAATTTCTTAAAATTGGTATGGCGATAAACCGCTTCCGTCACCATACCTGCAGGGTTAGTAAAGTTTATGATCCACGCATTAGGGCAAATTTCTTCAACATCTTTAATAATATCAAAAATAACCGGAATAGTACGTAATCCTTTAAATAGCCCACCGGCACCATTGGTCTCTTGGCCTAAATAACCATGGCTTAACGGAATGGCTTCATCCAATTCTCTTGCTTTTAATTGACCAACTCGCAACTGTGTAGTGACGAAATCAGCCTCTTTTAATGCCTCACGACGATCAAGTGTTTTATAAATGGTTAAAGGGATACCCGCTTTTTTTATCATACGCTGGCAAAGCGCAAAAATAATATCCAGTTTTTCTTTGCCTTCTTCAACATCAACCAACCATAATTCCGTGATCGGCAATTCATGATAACGTTTAATAAATCCTTCTAATAATTCAGGTGTATAACTACTTCCTCCACCAATGGTGACCACTTTTAACTTATGACTCATAAAATACTCCCATACAGCACAATCATGCTGTTATTTGTCTATTAATGGCAAAATTAAGGCGTAAAAATCCCTAAAGAAAATAACGTTATTTTCTTCTTTCTCTCTCTATTTAATAAAAATCAATTGATATTATTGATTGCTTTTTACGCTTAATTATAAATTAGTTAGTCTCTTTAATACTGTATAAATTCTTTCTATAACTATTTGGTGTCAGCGATGTTATCTTCTTAAAAGTCTTAATAAATAAGCTCGGGCTACTATAACCTGCATCAAAAGCAATATCGGTAACGGAGTAATTCGTAATTTCTAATTGTTTTTTAGCAAAATTAATTCGAATATCATGAATAATTTGCATCGGCGTTTTATCATAATAACGGCGAGTTGCTCGAGTTAAATACTCTTGCGATTTTCCTGATAATTGCACCATATTTGCTAATGCATTCTCCCCAAATCGGCTTTTATCATGCATTCCATCAATGGCGTCTTTTAGCCATAAGGGAATATCATCTTCAATACCATCATCTCTATAATGTCGTAATCTATTCACCACATTAAAGGTGACAATTTCAATAAATTCATTAAATTCTGTATGTCTGAAATTTAATGAGCTAATCACGGATTCAATATAAGAAAGAAACTCATTTTTTAATGCATAAACTTGAGAAGCAACAAAATAAGCGGGCAATAAAGGAAGATAATGTTTATCAAAAAAAGCTTTGCTTATTCCCACATTTAAAATACGAGTTACACCAAAGTCATAAAAACTTTGATGATGCGAGCCAATAGGAATAAAGACAAAATCACCACGCTCTAATAACACCTTTTTACCGTTAATTTCTTGATAATAGCGCCCTGTTAAAACAATAGTAAATTCATAATAATCATGCTGATGCAACCCACTGACGCTTTCTGTTTTGTTATAAATAAACACATGAAAATTCTTACCATTAAATAATTGGTTTTCATATACCATGCGTATTTCAGCTTGCGCTTTTAATGAGTGCATCATCATTCGCCTTACTTTATTTTTTCATGTAACTCGATAAGCTCTGTGACAAGCTCTCTGGCTAACATAGATGTCATTAAATGATCTTGAGCATGTACCAGTACCAAGCTCACTTTCGTTTTACCCAATCCTTGATCATCACCAATTAAGCGGGTCTGTATTTTATGAGCTTCATTTAATGCTGTTCGAGATTGTTCCATCATTTTCTTGGCTTGTGCAAAATCACCTTGCTTCGCTTTTTTTAACGCTGCATAAGCGATACTTCGTGCTTGCCCTGAATTAATAATTAACCCCATGATAATTTCTTCAAATTCATCATCTGTCGCTGAGCTATCAACGCAATTCTCAATATCTAACATCATTCCCCCTCTTTGGTGCTTAGCTGTGCAAAATAAGCACTGCACAGCCATTGTCTATTCGTTAAAATTTCAATGCATTAGCAATATCTTCTTCACTTTCTTCTTTATCAATTTCGGTTTGTGCTTTATTAGAAATAATCACAAAAGGCAGATAAATCAGTGTTGCAACAGCTAAGTTAAAGAGTGCTAATAACAGTGCGGCAATACTGCCATTGGTATTAAAAAATGCCCCTAACCCTGTTGGCATCGTCCAAGGTGCAATATTTGTGACCGGCGGAATAATCCCAAGGTAATAAGCGGTTACGGTAATAGCAGCAAGGATTGGCTGAATAAGAATAAAAGGAATAAACATCACTGGATTCATAATCACAGGTAAACCAAAAATAATAGGTTCATTAATTTGGAATAGACCCGCAGGTAATGCTAACTTCGCCACTTGACGGTGATCTGCTCGACGCGATGCAATAAAGATAGCTAATATCAGACCTAACGTCGCCCCTGTTCCTCCTAAGAAGATAAACGAATCTAGCATCGGTTTTGCCCAAAGATGGAACGTTTTGCCTGCTGCAAGTGCCGCTTCAACTGAACCATACTCGGTATAAATAGAGACGTTTTCTAATGCCCAAGGTGTCATAATACCGCTATCAAGTGCCGCCAGCGCCAATGAACCATGAATACCAAAGAACCACAGCAAAGAGGTAAAAATAACGTAAGCCCACCCGACAACCGATCCTAACGAAGCCAATGGCGTTGAAATAGAATCTAAAATGATTTGATGGAAATGTGTACCGTAATGCGCTAATCCCCAAGAGATAATTCCCATAATTGATAAAATAATAAAACCAGGAATTAAGGCAGAAAAAGAGCGCGAAACGGAGGCAGGTACACTATCGGGCAAACGGATAACCCAATTACGACGCACTATAAAGGTAAACATTTCGGCAACCACAAGGCCAATAATAATCCCTGAGATAATATTGGCACCTCCTAACCAGTTCGCCCCCACAGCATAAGCGCCACCAGCGTCATAAGGTGTTACCGTCATAAAGGCGGCGATAGAAAGTAATCCCGCCGCAATAGGGTCGACTTTTCTCTCTTCCGCTAGCGCCATACCAATAAAGAACGGCGCCATCAATGACATTATTCCCAACGTACCGTTATAGACATTACCACCTATGACTTTTAAACCATTAAGTGTTTCAATTGTTGAGGCATCTAAACGAATACCAAGGGAGTAAAAAAAGGAGCCCTCACCAAAACTGAGAAAAACATTATTGATAAGTACAAACATTGCCCCGGCAAGTGTTAATGGCATTAAACGGATAAAACCATTTTTTATCGCATTAACATGAGGTTGCTTTCCAATTTTAACCGCAAAAGGAAGGAGTACCTTTTCAAGTGAACCAATGACCTTACTCATAGAAAAATACCCTTAAAATGCCGCTAATTGCTCGGCTAGCTGAAAAATTCACTCTTTGACTGGAATAAATAAAAATAACAATAAAAAAATTAATTAGTTGTTGCTGATGCTTTCTTAATGGCAGCTACTGCTGCTTTTAATACACCTAATCCATCCACTTTCCCATATAACAATGAATCAATGACTTCGACAGGTTTATTGGGTAATAATTTTTGAATATCAGCGAGCATCCAACCAATTTGTGGCCCCAATAAAACGACATCCGCTTCTTGGCCTTTTTGCTCTGCTAATGTTTCTGGAAAAGCTTCAATAATAACGGGTACATCATATTTTTCTGCTTGTGCACGCATTTTTGTCACTAACAGAGATGTTGACATGCCAGCAGAACAAAATAGATAAATATATTTCTTTTGCATAAAACCCTCTCAAATTGGCCACACTCTGCCCTAGAGATAATGCTACTTTCTCATGTGCATTGATTAAGATGTCAGTACAGAATTAAAGTAAAATTTAGCAATTAAGATTGTTTCTGATTGAATAAAGTATACGCAATGATACTCACTAACGATATTTTTTACTGACTCATAATTGTCTCTGATTGACCTAGCGTATTGACCCTCTTCACAAATTAAGCAAAAAATCTTTAGCATTGTTTCGCGTTACAAAATTTGTCTATTCTTCTCTTCACATGATCTGATGCAAAGATTCAGCACAATAATATAAGTTAATCCTTTATTATTGTGAGAATGTGAATTAGTATCATTACTCTTTAGTTTTTTGGTATAATCATTGTTTCCTTTGTGAAGCTCATTATTAGGTCACAGCTAGTAAACTGTGCTATTTCATATCGCAACAATATGGGAAAGAGAATGTTTAAAAAATCATTAAGCCCACTGTTCTTATTGCTGTCTTCTCTGGTTATCGCAGGTTGTGATAACGCACAAGATACCTCAACAACGCAATCCACAGAGAAACAAACTCTCACTATCGAACATGCTCAAGGCACCACTGAGATCCCTGCTCACCCACAAAAAGTGGTTGTGATGAACATGGAAACACTTGATATTGTTGATGCTCTTGGCGTACCTGTTGTTGGCCTACCACAAACAAACGTCCACTTACCTAAATTTCTAGAGAAATACACCAACGAAAATGAGTACATCAACGAAGGTGGCCTGTTTGAACCAAACTACGAAAAACTCAGTACTACTGCCCCTGATCTGATTTTAACGGGTAGTCGTGCTCGCGATGCATATGCCAAATTAAGTGAAATCGCACCATCCATTTCTATGGATATCGACAGCACACGCTTTATTGACAGCCTCACTGAGCGTACAACGACTTTAGGTCAAATTTTTGGTAAAGAAGAACAAGCTAAAAAATTATTAGCTGACTTCAATAGCAAAATTGATACGGTAAAAGCAAAAACCCCAGATGCGGGTAAAGCAATGGTCGTATTAGTCAGTGGCGGTAAAATTTCCGCTTATGGCCCAGGCTCTCGCTTTGGTTTTATCTACGATGTATTGGGCTTTGAACCTGCATATACTTTCGATAGCCCAGGCTCTCACGGTAATATTGTTAACTCAGAACTACTGCTAAAACTTAATCCAGATTGGATGTTTGTCATTGACCGTGATGCGGCAATTGGTCGTGAAGATTCACAACCTGCAAAACAAGTGCTTGATAATGCCCTAGTTAGAAAGGTTAATGCATGGAATAAAGACCAAATTATCTATCTTGATGCCAGCTCGATTTATATCTCCGGTGGGATACAAACTTACTCTCGCTTAATGGATACAATTAATCAGGCGTTGGATCAAAAAAAATAAAGTAACTGAATGAAAACGTTCCATTTATCATTGGGGATAGGACTTATCGCTATCCTCTCAATGATCAGTCTATTTATCGGCGCAGGAGATATCACTCCTGCTTCGCTTTTTACTGATCCCGATATGCGCGATATCTTCTTTATTAGTCGCGTACCAAGAACCCTGTCATTATTACTTGCTGGGGGCGCAATTAGTGTTGCTGGTTTAATCATGCAACTGCTCACGCAAAACCGCTTTGTTGAGCCTTCTCTTGCAGGTACAACACAATCAGCCAGTCTCGGTTTACTAGTCGTGATGTTGCTTTTCCCCGCGGCAGGCATTTTCACCAAAATGATGGTAGCCACTGTTTTTGCACTTTTAGGCACTGTGTTATTTATGTTGTTGCTACAGAGAATTGCCTTAAAGACCGCATTAATCGTGCCACTTGTCGGTATTATGCTAAGTGCAGTGATAGGTGCTCTAACCATCTTTCTTGCCGTCTATTTTGATTTACTACAATCACTAGATGCGTGGACTAGCGGAGACTTCTCCAGTGTCTTACAAGGTCGTTATGAGCTGCTATGGCTTGTCGGTGCCCTTGCATTAATGGCGTGTTGGGTCGCGGATAGCTTTACCGTGGCAGGTATGGGACGTGAATTTTCCATCAACGTTGGACTTAACTATCGTAAAGTGATGATTATCGGTTTATCTATTATCGCTTTAATTAGTGGTGTGGTGGTGTCTGTTGTTGGTGCTTTACCTTTCCTTGGTTTGATCGTGCCAAATTTAGTTAGCCTAGTGATGGGAGATAATATTCGCAAAACCATCCCGTGGGTATGCTTAAGCGGTGGAGCCATTGTTTTACTCTGTGATGTGATTGGTCGCCTGATCCGTTATCCATTTGAGATCCCCGCAAGTGTCATTTTAGGGGCGGTAGGTGCTGTGATCTTCCTTTTCTTACTACTGAAGCAGCAACGTTATGCAAAAAGTTAATTCATCCATGATTAGCAAATATACTGGCGCTGTTCAACCTAAGAAAGTGCGCCTCTCACCTATGGCGCGTATTTGGCTCTTACTTGGCGTCTCATTATTAGCCATTGTGCTGTTTATGACGATCAACCTAAACGGTAATATCTCTTATATTCTGACACACCGCGCTTATATTATTCTGACGATGATCATCGTCGCCTTTGCGGCAGGCGTTTCTACTATACTGTTTCAGACTATCGCCAATAACCGCATTCTTACTCCTTCATTAATGGGCTTAGAAGCTCTGTTTGTATTGCTACAAACGCTCTTTATCTTTTTTGAAGGGGATATGCCCGCCTCTTGGATGGCCAATCTGACGAAGTTCTTTTTAGAGTCGGCCTTATTAGTGTTATTTTCGGTGGTTCTATATCGTTGGCTATTTAGTTCAGTGCGCTTTAATATCAATTTAGTCCTTATGATTGGTATTATTTTAGGCACCCTATTTCGTAGCAGTGCAACGCTATTACAACGCCTCATGGACCCAAATGAGTTTTCTGTCTTACAAAGCCGTATGTTTGCGACATTTACTCGAGCCACTCCTGATCTTATCTTATGTGCATTAGCCATTATTGTCGTCGTCGGCGTATTACTTTGGCGTATGCGTTATAGTTTTGATGTGATGGCCTTAGGCCAGGCGAATGCGATTAATCTTGGTATTAATTATCGTAAGCAAACGACTTATATTCTATTACTTATTTCTGTTCTGGTTGCGGTATCAACAGCATTAGTAGGGCCGTTGACATTTTTAGGCTTAATTGTTGCTAATCTGGCTTATCATATTAGTGGTAGCAGTCAGCACCGCTTTTTAATGCCTGTGGCATTCTTATTAGGCACTATCGCACTGATTGGCGGACAATTGATTTTAGAGTATGGCTTAAAAATGACAGGTACTCTCTCTGTTGTGATTGAGTTTATTGGTGGTATGTTCTTTATTTATTTGGTATTAAGAAGACTTTAATATGATTGAAATCAGTAAGATATCAAAACGTTATCAAGACACAACGGTGCTTGATAATATTACAACAACCATTCAACGTGGCGGTATTACTTCAATCATCGGACCTAATGGTGCGGGTAAATCCACCTTACTTTCTGTAATAGGCCGTCTACTGATGCCAGAAAGCGGTATGGTCAGTGTAAATGGCATGGATGTTGCGGCCACAGAGAGTGATGTATTAGCCAAAAACCTTTCCATACTACGCCAAGAAAATCAGTTTGTGAGTCGCTTAACTGTTGAAGAGTTAGTCGGTTTTGGTCGCTACCCTTATAGTAAAGGACGCTTAACGCTAGAAGATAAGAAAGTGATTGATGAATCACTCGATTTTCTTAATTTGACTGAATTTCGTCACCGTTATCTTGATGAATTATCTGGTGGGCAACGCCAGCGTACTTATGTTGCAATGGTATTATGTCAAGATACTGAATACGTGATGCTTGATGAACCGCTTAACAATCTTGATATGAAACACGCGGTCATTATGATGAAATTACTGCGTAAAGCCGCCGATGAGCTAGGAAAAACCATTATCATCGTCATTCATGATATCAATTTCGCCTCTGTGTATTCCGACTACATTTTAGCTATGCGCAACGGGCAACTTTACTATCATGGCTCACCTAAAGAGATCATGAAATCCGATATTATCGAAGATATTTTCGATACTCCCGTCGACGTTAAAGAGTTGGATGATAAGCTTATCGCGATGTATTACTAATATTGCTATTTCACCAAAAGCCAAACAGCATATTGTTACTTTTAAACAATATGCTGTTTAATTACTTCGTAGCCACTGTAACCAGTTCAGAATCGATATCGCTAAAAATCTCTTCCCACTCTCCCACTCATTATCATCAATATCCATTAAACCAAAATACCGTAGCAAGAAAGCCCCCTCGGTGGCTAAAAAAGCCAGTCTCGCCCGTTTTCCCTCTACTGTTGTGGTATCGACACCCGCTAATCTTTGCTGATACCACGCTTTAGTACTTTGCAAATATTCTGGCGTTTGCAGTAACGCAGCCATTAAGCTGGCTCCTTTGGCAAAAGAGAGCTTATCGTGATCATGAGTTGCATGAATATGTGCTCTAACGCGATTATTGGCTGAGTTATCATTGGCAACCACCTGATTAAATCGCGCTTCATATCCTCCTTCCCAATGTTCAAACATGGCATCAATCATCGCTTCTTTACTATTAAAGCAATATTGGACACCACCTTTGGAAATCCCCATTTTTTTGGCCACCGTATCGATAGTCAGAGCGGCAGCCCCTTGCTCCATCACGATGTCAAAAATAGCCTCAAGTAACTTTTCTCTATCAATCGTTCTTTGGCGTCCCATTTAAAAAAACCTCTTTTCAATACGACCGTATGGATTTAAAATTATTATTCCTAGCTAAATATAACACCTAAGATAACCACTGAGACTTTATATGATAAAAGATTATAAGCGTTGGATAGTCTTACTTTTAGTATCAAGTATGCTGTTTCTGATTGTTGTTGATGTTACCGTACTTTATACCGCACTACCGCGTTTAACTCATGATCTCAATGCGAGCGCCTCAGAAAAACTATGGATCATGAATGCCTATCCGCTGATTGTCGCAGGGCTGTTGCCAGCAGCAGGTATGCTTACTGATAGAATAGGCCATAAGACGTTATTTATTAGCGGATTACCCCTTTTTGCCATCGCCTCATTATGCGCGGCTTATTCCCCTAGCGCCACCAGCTTAATTATTTCTCGTGGTTTCTTGGCCGTCGGTGCTGCTATGAGCATGCCTGCAACGTTGTCTATTGTGAGACAAGTATTTACTCATCCACAAGAGCGTGCCGTCGCCATCGGTATTTGGTCTGCTGTTGCTTCTGGTGGCGCGGCATTAGGGCCTTTAATTGGTGGGTTGCTATTAAACCATTTCTGGTGGGGCTCAGTCTTTTTGATCAATGTCCCTATTGTACTACTTGTGCTTCCTTTCTCGATTTGGCTAATTCCTCACTTTTCGGGACAACGGCAGCATAAAATTGATTATTTAAGCTCAATACTTATTTTGATTGGCTTAGTCAGCGCTATTTATACCTTAAAAGAGATAGGTAAGGCTTATACACAATGGAATGAAGTGATCATCGCCACCCTTATTGCCATTATTTTTCTCACACTATTTGCGCGGCGCCAACGTCGTCAAACGCATCCAATGATTGATTTTAGCCTATTTAAAAAGCGCTATTTCAGTGTCGGTGTGGCAATGTCGACTCTTTCTATGGTGATCATCGTGGGTATTGAATTTCTGCTAAGCCAACGCTTACAGTTAGTCGCCGGCTTTACACCACTGAATGCAGCTTTAGTGATTTTACCTATCCCTATCGGCTCAGTATTAGCCTCTCCTTTGGCTGGGTTTTGGCTAGCGCGTTTAGGTGCAGTGCGCTTAATTATTATCGGATTCGCCCTAACATTAATGGGTAACTTATGGTTAATTGCCATTTCAAACTCACCGATAATGCTAATGGGTAGCCTCTTTTTGATTGGCTTTGGTTTAGGCATTATTTTTACCACCGCATCGACCTCTATTATGCTAAGTGTCGACGATAAACAAGCAGGTATGGCCGCTTCTATTGAAGATATCGCCTATGAGTTGGGTAGCGTGATTGGCGTGACATTTATGGGGAGTTTAATGAGCACTCTCTATACCTTAAAACTAACTTTACCGGATACGCTTAACGTCAATAGTGTCGTTTATGATAGTTTAGATGAAGCACTTATTGTCGCTGAAAAGCTTCCCGAAGCAGCGGCAACCCTCTTAATCGCACAGGCTAATAGTGCGTTTGAATATGCCTTTTCTATCGTTCTGATCGCCACAGCCATTGTGACTACAATAAGCTTAATTGCACTCCCTTATTGCTTGCGTAATGCGGTAAGAGAAAACAAGCCCAGCCACTAATTCAAGCTCATAGAAAACGCGCCGTTATGGCGCGTTTCTCACAAAATCAGAAGGTGATTGTCCCATCTGCTTTTTAAACATAGTAGAAAAAGAGCTAGCACTGTTATAGCCCAAATCAAAAGCCACAGCGGTAATGCTATGCCCTGATAAAATTTGCGTGAGTGAGTTTAAAAGACAGACTTGCTGACGCCATTGTGAAAATGCCATTCCCGTCTGTTGGCGGAAAAAACGGCTAAACGAGCGTTCACTTTTATGTAATTTCTCGGCCCACTGCTGAGGTAGAGCGTCAATTTTGGGCTGACGAATAAAATCGCGACATAATTTAGCTAATTTACTGTCCTGTGGAATAGGAACAAAGAAAGGCAAAGGTTCTGCTTTCGCTAACTCATATAAGATAAGTTGCATTAAAATACCATCGCGCCCTTTTTTATCATATTGCGCAGGCACATCAACGGCTTCAAGAAGTAATTGACGTAAAAGCGGTGACACTCTTAACACTTCACACTGTTGACTCTGACGAGGAGCAGCTGCTGGCTCAATATATAAACTTCTGGTACTCACATCTAACATGCGTGTTTCATGCCCCGTCTGAGGAGGGATCCACACACCACAAGAGGGAGGGATAACCCATTCCCCATCATTTGTGCTCACTTCAATCAATCCGGTAGCGGGATATAAAAATTGCGCTCGTCGATGTCGATGCGTTTCTAATAGCGTATTAGGCAGATAATCTGTACCCAGCGCAATCACATCTCTCTCAAGGAGATCAACACTTTCTAACGGCACATTTCTCACATTAAACCTACTTTTTTATCTTTCTTGCTGATGAGCAAATCTGGTCACTATCACATTGCAAGATGGCGAATTAACCCCTTTCGCTATTTAGCCACCCTATCCCGTTAACAGCTATAAAACTTATTATTAACACTGTCAATAAATAGGCCGAAATTCTAATGTCATTGTCTGATCTTGGCATGTTGGAAAGCGATTAATCCTCTACTATCCCTCTTGCAGAGGTTGTTTCAGGCGCTCTGCAACGCGGTATGCATTCAATAATAATGCAGCGGAAACCAGATATCCCCATATCAATAGTCTAGAAAACGCATACACATCTTTATATCAAGTATCGGGTAAATTGGCTTCCGCTTATTATGTCTAAGGTAGCATTTATATGAGCAATCAGTCCGATCATCATAGTATTAAGCCAATTTCCGGTGATATAAGTCGTCGCCATTTTATTCAAGCGAGTTCGGCATTAGTCACACTGCCCTTTTTTTCCTCCAACACGATGGCGGCAACACAAGATCATGCAATAGCTGAAAAAACGATTGACGCCAAAGAGAGTGAGCGTGTTGTCTCTACCTGTAGTAGTTTTGACTGTGGCGGAAAATGTGATATTCGCGCGCACGTTAAAGATGGCAAAGTGACACGTATTAGCACTCGACCTGACGCCGATTTAGATGAAGAGATGCCTATCATGCGAGCCTGTGTACGGGGTCGTGGTTATCGTAAATTTGTCTATCATCCTGATCGATTAAAATATCCCATGAAGCGAGTAGGTAAGCGTGGTGAAGGTCGATTTGAGCGCATCACTTGGGAAGAAGCTACGACGCTTATTGCACAAAATATGCAACGCATTACCAAGCAATATGGCCCTGCCTCACGTTTTGTCAGTTTAAGCACTGGGGTGACTGGTGGCATTTTTTCTGGTGCTAATATGCTACGCCGTCTGTTTAACCTAACCGGCGGCTTTCTGGAGAATTATCACTCCGTGAGTAATGGTAACACCCTTGCCGTTACCCCTTATACTTACGGTACAGCCGCTAGCGGAAGTACATTAGATACATTAGCAAATACCCCTTTAGTTATTCTATGGGGACATAATCCTAATGAAACTATTTTTGGGCATTCCAATCATTACTTCCAAAAAATGAAAAAAAACGGCACTAAATTTATTGTCGTTGATCCACGTTATTCCGATACTGCCTCTTCTTTAGCTGACCAGTGGATCCCGCTGTTACCGACCACTGATAACGCGATGATGGATGCCATGATGTATGTCATTGTCAGTGAAAACCTGCATGATCAGGCCTTTATCGACAAATACACCCTTGGTTTCGATGAGCATCAGATGCCAGAAGGCGTTGGTGAAAATGAGTCTTTAGTTGCCTATTTAATGGGGAAGAAAGACGGGATCAAGAAAACCCCTGAATGGGCGGAGCCTATCACTAAAGTACCCGCAGATACTATTCGTCAATTAGCCCGTGAATATGCTTCTACAAAACCGGCAGCATTAATCCAAGGTTGGGGACCACAACGTCATATTTGTGGTGAACGGACGGCACGCGGTGCGACACTGTTAGCGACTATTACCGGCAACGTTGGTGTACGCGGTGGCTGGGCGGCAGGCTATGGCATGGCATTAAACTCTGAGTTACGTAAAACCATTGCCGGCCCAAGTTTATTGACCAATCCCGTTAAAGCAAAAATCAATATCACCAATTGGGTGCAAGCGTGCGAAGATAAAAATTTGGTCACACCACAAAATGGCTTACTCAATGCCGAGAAACTTGATACTGAAATCAAGATGATTTTCTCAATGGCGGGTAATTATATGGTGAATCAAAATACCGATATTCTTCATGCCGCTAAAGTGCTTGAAGATGAATCAAAAGTTGAATTTATCGTCTGTAGCGACCTCTATTTAACACCTAGCGCCAAATATGCGGATATCTTACTGCCTGAAACCAGCTTTTTAGAGCGCTGGAATATTGGAGGCACATGGAGTTATGGCGATTATATTATTCTGTCCGAAAAAGTGATAGAGCCAGAGTTTGAACGTCGTACCGACTACGATTGGTTACGTGAAGTGGCTGATAAACTGGGGGTCGGTGAACAATTTAGCGAAGGTAAAGCCACTGATCGCGACTGGATTGAATATTTAGTCAATGATGCCAGTATTAAACGTCCTGAAGATGGTATTCCTACCTTTGATGAATTATTGGTTAAACGTCGTCATCTGCTAAAACATCGCCCTCATACCCAAAATGTTGCGTTTGAGAAAAATATTCAAGATATAGAAAATAATCCATTTCCAACCCCATCAGGAAAGATTGAGATCTTCTCTAAACGCTTATATGAGATGAATAATAGCGAGATCCCCGCACTTTCTCATTATGTGCCTGCCATTGAAGGGCCCGAAGATACGTTAACAGATAAATTTCCACTACAACTCATCACGTGGAAAGGACGTAACCGCGCAAACTCAACACAATTTGCTAATCCTTGGCTGCAAGAAGTACAACGTCAAGAATTATGGATCAACCCATTAGATGCCGAAGATAGAAATATCAAACAAGGCGATAAAGTCAAAGTCTATAACGACCGTGGGATCACCTTAGTTCCCGTCAAACTCACACAACGCATTATGCCTGGTGTCGTTGCTTTACAAGCAGGTGCTTGGTGGCAACCAGATAAACAAGGTATCGATCAAGGGGGATGTGCCAACGTCTTAACCTCATCCCGTAGCACCGCAATGGCACACGGTAATGCTCACCAAACTTTATTGGTCGAGGTAGTAAAAGCATGAGTAAATTTATCGTTTATCCCGCAGTAAGCAGTAAACAGCTAGGGTTTTATATCGACAGTGCTCGCTGTTCGGGCTGCAAGGCGTGTCAGGTTGCTTGTAAAGATAAAAATAACCTCGATGTTGGCCGCAAATTTCGCCGTGTATATGAAATCACTGGTGGTGGTTATAGCCGTAATACTAACGGTGCATTAATTAATAATGTCTTTGCTTACACTTTATCTATCTCTTGCAATCATTGCGATGATCCCATTTGTGTTAAAAACTGCCCAACTACCGCGATGCATAAACGCGAAGGTGATGGCATTGTGATGGTAGATACTGACAAATGTGTTGGTTGTGGCGCCTGTGCGTGGTCTTGTCCTTATGGCGCACCGCAAATGGATCCTGAAACCAAGCAGATGTCAAAATGCGATTTTTGTATCGACTTACAACAAAAAGGTGAACAGCCTGTCTGCGTTGCGACCTGCCCACTTGGGGCCATTCAATTTGGTCCAATTGATGAACTACGTGAACGCTATGGTGAAGTTAATTATGTCACTGGTTTGCCTTCTCCTGAAATAACTCATCCAAACCTAGTGATCAACCCTCACCAAGGGGCAAATAATGACACTATAAATAATAAAGGAGAAATAAAATGAATGAATGGTCATTATTGATTTTCACCTTTATGATGAATGCCACTATTGGCTTAACACTCATAACAGGCCTTTTTGCACGTCGTCTTGCACATTATCTCAGTGCTGAAAGCTATTATCGCTTTATGTTACTAACCTTATTGGTGATTTGTGGATTAGCCGGTTTAGGCTCTATTGCCTCCATTACTCACTTAGGCGTGCCGTTAAATGCTCCGAATGCCATTAGAAATGTCTTTTCAGCTTGGTTAAGTCGCGAAGTTGCTGTCACTGCCATTTTTGTAGGATGTTTAGGGATCACCTTTTTATGGCTATGGCGTACCAGTAAATTTTCGATGCTGCTATTTGGTGCAAGCCTTCTGATTGGTCTGTTTGACATTTATTGCATGGCATCCATTTATCGCCATACTTCCATTTTAACATGGATGGATAACAACACTTATGTGATGTTTTTTGGCGCGATGCTCACATTAGGGGCAACAATATTCTTTTTGCTGCTAAAGATATTGCAGCGTATAGGCAATAAATTAGGGATAGAAATACCATCAGCCCCTTTCCCTATCCGTTGGAAATGGCAATTGTGGGGGATCATGGCATTTAGTTTAATTGGCCGATTACTCTATCAACCTTTTTATGAACATTATTTAACTCGTACGCTCTATAGCCAAACATCGGTAACCTTTCCGTTATCACCTATTGAAGTCTATTACTCCATTGGCCCATTACGTATGACCAGTTGGATCTTAGCAACTTTGGCTGTATTGGTGTGTGGCTATAGTTTAGTAAAATATTTGATGGGCCAAACTCAGCAAAAATCAACGGAGTCCATTTTTGTCTATGGCGGTATCATGGCAATTATTGCAGAATTTGCTTTGCGTTATGTGTTTTATTCAATTCACTAAATCACGATCAGCCAGTTATTGAAGATGACAATTATCAGGGGAATTATTAGCCCCTGATTTTTTATCAAAGATCATCGTTCACCCTGAGTATCAATCAATAGACGTTGATTAATATAATCAATCGTTTCTTCTATTGTCATAATATGATTAATCACATTAGTAATACCCTGACCAATAATAATCTCAGCTTGCCTTAAGTTAAATAATTTACCATTCGGCACTGATGATTCTCGTATTCCTTGATTAATTTCCTGATAAGCTAGTGTCATCCATGGATAACGGTGGCTAATTTCTTGGTTATGACTAAAATTTTCATGGTTACTATTTCCACCCAATAAAATTAAGTGATCCATCACAACAGGAGAATAAAGCCAACGATAAAACAGTGCAGCGTAAGATGATTTTCTACTGTAACGCGACACCCCAAGTACCCCACCCCCTAATTGTGGTACACCACCCGGAACGGGAGCAAAACCAATTTTAGGTAAAATATCGCTATGTGCGACATCATTAAATAAATTCATATAAGAGATAAGCATTGCCAGATGACCTTGCTCAAATTGTCTGACAGAGCCACTCCACCATTTATGGTTGATATTTTCGGTGATCGACAACTGATGCAAATAATCTGCTAATACCTCAGCGGCCAAGGGCATCGCTAAGCGCGGAATATTATCACTACCGATTAAACGCCCACCTTTAGCGTAATAACGTAATAAGTATTCAGTTGCGATTAATCCCGCACTTCCTAATGTGGTTGAAGCTCCCATCGGACAATGAGCTTGCCCGGCTTGATGCAACTCAGTAAAAAACTGAGTCACATTATCGTACTCTTCAAAGGTTGTCGGCACAGTTAATTCATTACCTGTTTTTTCGTAATACATTCTTTTTAAAATAGTATCTTCAAACAGATCTTTACGATAAAACAGTAATTGAGCGCTAGCATCGAACGGCATTGCATAAGCGACATCATTAACCAAACCAAATTTTTGTTGCGTAGGTAAGGAAAAGTGACTCAATAAATCAGTTAATCCATCACCAATTTTATCTAATGGTCGCAATATTCGCTCAGCAAACCATGGAAAACACGCCATATCAATACGCAACAGATCATAATAAGGGTGTAAATGAAGTTGGCTTAAAATTTGATAGACTTCATCATAAGGATGAATAGCTAAATTCACCTTGATACCAGTTTGACGATAAAAATGAGGAAGTAGTTTTTTTAATGCCGTTGTTGAAGGGCTTGGCAACGTTAGTAAATTAAGACTAATTTGTGATTTATCATCACTCATTACTGCTGGTGTTGCCGTATACAGATATGAACTTCGATTTGCGACAGATACATTATTATTTTTATACTCATGCGGCTCTGCGATTAATAGTGCCTCAGCGACTTCCAAACCAAGCTGAGCATAGTTCATTGGAAAACAATATAACCCTTTTATTACCGGCGGAATATTATCACTTAGAGCAAAGATAATAGGACAATCTGAAGAACTGCCAAAATAGCTTGCTTGTGTTAAATAGCGAGCTTTCTCAATATCTTGTGTGACAAAGATATCGGGGACTTGCTCCATAGAAAAGAAATCAAAAGCAATTTTATAACTCTCTTCATCAGAAGCGCTAAGTATGACACATTTTTTATCGGGTGCAGTTTGAGAAAGCCGTATTTGCAATTGATTAGCAAAAACCTGACTATTTAATTCATCTTGATTATCGCCAAAAATCCCCACCACCTTGCCAGCTGTTTGTGCCACTTGCTGGCAAATTGACTCCGCCGCTTGTACAAAATCTAACGTAAAAAAACGTTGTGCATTGAGGGGTTTGTGATAAATAAAGATAATTTGTGAAGGTGGAAGTTTTAACGTGTCAAAATAGTATTTAGCATCTTTAAGACAACTTACGGTGACTACTTGCTTATAGCCACCTGCAGCAATTTTTTGTAGCAAATCACGCTCAGTGGTCTCAAGAAGATCTGTTAAAAAAAGATCGTAGCTGATCTCTGGGAAATTAACGATCGACTGTCTAAAAGCATTAAAGAAGATCGCATATTTTTCAGAAACCAGTTGGGGTAATAAGATCGCAATTTTATGGCTTCTATTGGTTCTTAGTAGTTGGGCTTGTGTATTTAATTGATAGCCCATCTGTTTAGCAGCTTGATAGACTGCTTCAATTTTTTCAACACTTACATTTCCACGTTTATTCAATACGTTAGATACCGTACCATGCGAAACACCCGCTAGTTTTGCAATGTCCTTGATCGTCGCCATTTCTCTTCTTTCACCTCTATTTCCACCTTCACTAGCATACCTGAATTATTTATCACGACTACTGATAATTGATTTGAACGTTCCACTTACAATTAGCTGATAAATCAATCTATTAAAAATTAAAGATAATAAATAATTATCAATACCAATTAAAATAAATATATATACTAATCAACATATTAGTAAATAATATTTGAATAAGATCACTGATCTGATCTTCATTTATTGGCAAATAACACATGTCATTTTATTATTGGAACGTTCAAATTTGTTTGTAACCTACAAATAGCCAACACCAGAAAATTAATAAAATACTAATAAACAATAAGATAAGGGGATTTATTATGAAGCTTCATTTTTTAGGGACGGCTGCCTCAGAAGGCATACCGAATCCCTTCTGCCGTTGTGAACACTGTCTGAAAGCAAGAAAATTAGCCGGTAAAGATATTAGAACGCACTCTTCTGCTATTGTGGATGACATTATGTTGATCGATGTCTCCCCCACTTTTAGTTACCAACTGATGCGTGATGGTATGGACGCAACACATTTTGAAAGTTTGCTATTTACTCATACTCATCCTGATCATTTTAACGTTGGTGAACTATTTAGCAGAATGGAAGGCTATGGTTTTGAAATTAACCATCCTTTACATATTTTCGGTAACGATCGCGCTATCAATGGCTGTATTGAAGTATTACCAGGTTATACGAAAGAGCGATTTGCATTTCATTGCTTAATCCCTTTCGTTACGGTCGAAAGAAATGGTTATAAAATTACGCCGCTGCTTGCTAATCATGCGAAATGGGAACTTTGTTATGTATATCATATTGAAAAAGACGGCAAAGCTATTTTCTATGGACATGATTCGGGTTGGTTCCCAGAATTAACTTGGCAATGGTTAGAAAACAAACCGCTTGATATTGTTGTTTTTGAGTGTACTTATGGCTTAAATGGAAAAGATCGTACAGATAATCATATGAGCTTAGAAACGGTTTTTGCCGCCAAAGAAAAACTGCAACAACAAGGCTGTTTGCATCAAGCTACACAAATTGTCGTTTCGCATATCTCACATAGCGGTAAATTACTGCATCATGAATTAGAAACGGTTTGTGCTCCTCATCATATCCGTGTTGCCTACGACGGATTAACGTTAGAAACCAATTAAGAGGGGTACGACAATGGATATGAAAATAACTTCTCGCCTACTTATTATGATGTTTGTGCAATATTTCATGCAAGGAGCATGGAATATGACCATGGGACTCGTATTAAGTAGTTATGGTATGGCAAGTATTATCGGCAATGCTTATGCCTTATTAGGTGTCGCGACAATTATCTCCCCCTTATTTATTGGTATGGTCGCAGATCGTTTCTTTGCTTCACAAAAAGTCATGGGGATACTTCATTTAATTAATGCCGTCGTTATTCTCTGTGTTCCCCAATTTATTGAAGCACAAAACAGTGGCATGACATTATTTTTAATTTTTATTATTGGCTTATTGTTTTATCCAACCACTGCGCTATCTAATAGCATTAGTTTCTCCCATATTAATGGGGTTAAATATTTCCCAATTATTCGCGTATTTGGTACGTTTGGTTTTATGGCAATTGGTTTTATATTGGGTGAAATGGGCTTCTCTGGTAGCACAATGACTTGGTATATCGCTTCTGCAGTTGGTGTATTACTCGGTTTCTATTGTTTTACATTACCTAATACGCCACCTAAAGCGAAAGGCCAGCCTTTCTCACTACGCGATATTTTATGTTTAGATGCATTGTCTTTATTTAAAGATCGCTACTTTGCTATTTTGATGTTTAGCATCTTTATTTTAATGATCCCCAAAACAGCTTATTCTGCTTATATTCCTGTCTTTATTAAAGCATTAGGCTTTGATAATGCGGCTTCTATTATGCAAATAGGGATCGCTTGCGAAGTTCTGTTTATGTTTGTTTTGTCATTCTTCTTAATGAAATTTGGCTTCAAAATTACACTACTGCTAGGAGCCGTGAGCTGGATCATACGCTCTATGTTTTTCTCTTATGCTGCAGTAAATACAGAGCTTTACTTTATCGTCATCGGATTAATGCTACAGGGATTATGTTGGGATTTCTTCTTTACTGCAGGAGATATCTATGTCGATCGCAAAGCAAAACCTGAAATTCGTGCACAAGCACAAGGTCTGCGCTTTATTGTCTCTAATGGTTTCGGCTTACTATTTGCTTCCACTATTTGTGGTCAAATCTTTAACACAACCGTAACTGAAACAGGTGATGCAGCATTACCACAATGGTCAACATTCTGGGTCTATCCTGCCATTGTAGCGGCGGTGGTAACCCTATTCTTTATTTTCTTCTTTAAAGATGATGTTTCTAAAAAAAGAAATAGTGAAAATAAAGAAACATCACGAGGAATTACAGCACCTTAATTTTAAAATAAAAAATAAGCCAACGTCAGGAGCAAACCATGGATGCATTAATACAGTTTGTTGACACTATTGGCCCATTATCACTATCAAGTATTGCTAAATTACTGGCCGCCTTTATCTTAGGCGGTCTTATTGGCTTAGAGCGTGAATCAAAGGGAAAACCAGTTGGTTTTAAAACTTGTGTCATTATTGCTGTTGCCAGTTGTTTATTAACCATTGTCTCTATCCAATCAGCCGAATATTACGCCAATATTTCTGACAATATTCGCAGTGATCCCATGCGGTTAGCTGCACAAATTATCAGTGGGGTCGGCTTTCTGGGCGCCGGTGTTATTTTACATCGACGAGATGATGCCATTTCAGGATTAACGACTGCGGCCATTGTTTGGGCATCTGCGGGAGTGGGTATCGCCTGTGGCTCCGGCTTTTATTGGCATGCTATCGTTGTGACTTTCCTCTTTTTTATGGCTATTAAACTAAGCCCACAAGTAGTGCTGTTTCAAATGAATAATCAACGCTTAGGTAAAATTAAAGTGCGAATGCTATTCACTCATGAAAGTGGTGTTCCTCTTTTAATTGACTATTTAAAAAGCAACAAAAACGTTATTGAAAACCTGACTATTCGTGATATTAAAAAGGAGCGCGTTGAAGTTAACTTAAAACTACTTGTGCGACAAAAAATAACCTTACCAGAGTTTTATTGCTCATTAAAACAATTACAGCATGTACATTCTGTTTCGATAGATCACTAGTGTATTTAAAAGCAAAAATGCATTTTAATTTAAATGACAACACTATTTTTATTTTACTTATCTATTTGCGTATTAATTTATGTTGTCCGTATTTTATCCATAAACTATCTTTTACTAAGGTGGTAACGATAGACTGTCGCTTCTAAACATTTTTCTTCTGGTTTCCAGTTTTTAATAATATTAACTAAACCACCATTAGCATAATAATTACCATCTTTTTGTAGAAAAATATCTATGTTATTTACAATATATAAATCAGTTTCACACTCGGCTGAATGAGCGGATAAAACCTCATTACGAGTAACATAAACCGCATCACCTTCTGTCGTCGTACCTTTAACCTCGACACGCCTAAATGTATTATTTTTATGGCATTCTAAATCATAAGGACTATTAGAAGAAGTATCAATTACTTTAAAACCTTGTTTTTTATAATCTTCTTTTGCTTTATTCATTGCATACAGCTCTATTGCCTTTCTCTTTTTAATGTCAGTAACTCGACCTTGATAACTTGTTTTTTCTTTTTTCAATATCAAAGGTAAGTTGTTATCAAGATCTAAAGTCTCTATTTTTTCCCAAGCATAAATGGCACTTAGTTCTTTATTAGGTTTATCCTGATAATCAAGCACATTATATAAAACTTGAACCGGTCTGTTACTGTTATATTCTATATAAGATAGTCGACCAACATAAATAAAGGGTTGACTTCTACTTTTAATTTTTTCATGTATTCGAACAAATAAAATAACGGTCTCACCAGTAAGTATTCTTTTTATATGAGAAGTTTCCGTTGTATTCTTATTTTGTGATTCCCAATGAAATTTCTTACCGTTATCAACAAATACATCATTGTATTTATGGCTATCTTCTTTGCTTCTTTTATCTAAAGTTACAAATAGAACAATACAATTTTTAAAACTTGTAATTCCTGTTATCTCTTTATTATTTTTTAGTAGTTCTACATTAGCTGTTACTAAAGCTTCATTTTTACTATATGAATTTCCAACAATTAGATTAGTGTAATTAAATTCTTCATCTTTCCGTTTCATCATAAGGCCTTATTCGCTAAATTACATAGCTAATTATATTAGCTAAAAACTATTATTTATCCAAATAAGACAGCAAACATTTATAGAAAATTTAGATATATTATGATTTCAACATCATCAAAGTTAAATCACACAATCTTGTATACAAGATACCAAGCTCTCTAGAAGCACTGTTGATTAAACTCTATCGTCTTATTTAACAATATCTCAGACGATAGTGAGCCTTTGCTCACCACAAATTTAGGATAGTTAATGCTGGTTTTAATATTGATTGGAAGTGATAATCGATTATGTGCTAAAAATTGAAAAAGTGGTGTTATTTTTTCTGATGACACACTTTCCTGTAAGCGCCCAAGCGTAATGTGAATAATATTTTTATGCAGATGATGATCAATAGGGATTTGCTGGTAAACCTGTTGTCTAAACTGCGTTAATGTTTTTGATACACCTATTAATATCACGCTTCCATTAGTCGTTAAAATAATATCATTAAATAGGATCTCAATCTTTCCTATCTTATTAAAGATATTCGTTATTTTTTGACACCAAGCCAGTAACATTAATTTCTGAGGCTCAAATAACGCTATAGGTTGATTAAAAATGGTCAACAAAGTGCAATGAAGTTGTAATTGTGGAGTCACCGCTATAAAAGGAAATTGCTGAGCAATTTGCTGACAATAAACATCTAATTGTTGGCTAAAAGGGATAAAATCCTCATCCACCTTTGGTTTATCAATAATGAGCTGCCCCGCATTTAAACTCAAATCGATAATATCTTCATTATTAATCTGTTGTAACCACTTTTCATTGCGCGATAATTTTTTAACTGTTGCTTGGGTTAAAAATGAATAGGCCATCGATAAACCTCGGTAACGAAGATTGTTATTAATACATTGAATTGAATGGTACTTAAAATCAAGTCATAAAGTAGATAATAAAAAAGTGGCTCTCAAGCGAAAGCCACTGTCACATCCAATGGGGGAGATGTTAAAGGATAGGTTTATCTACAATGTTATGCTC
This sequence comes from Proteus sp. HMSC14B05, assembly GCF_001808035.1. Classification (NCBI taxonomy): domain Bacteria; kingdom Pseudomonadati; phylum Pseudomonadota; class Gammaproteobacteria; order Enterobacterales; family Morganellaceae; genus Proteus; species Proteus sp. HMSC14B05. The sequence goes on from NZ_KV791994.1 coordinate 190,655, forward strand.
TAAGCAAAACGCAATTTATGATAAGAAATTTGCCGCCTTAAATTTCGCCAGTGCATCTGCTTTTTGTTCAGCAGTCAGTGGGCGTAAAGGACGACGAGGAGCGCCAACATCAATACCATGCAATTGCATTGCTACTTTGCCTGCAGCAACGCCACCGTATTCGACTAAAACTCGAATAATAGCGATAACTTTATCCATGCAATCTGCCACACCTTGATGATCACCCTGATTAAATTTCTCAATTAACTCAAGATATAACGGTGCAGCGTAGTTATAGGTGCTACCTACAGCGCTTAATGCACCGCAAGCTAATCCTGCCGGAATAAATTCATCAACGCCAAATGGAATATCATATTTGCCTCCCTCTACCCGTAAGCAACGCTGAAATTCATACATATCAGGGGAGTTAAATTTCATGCCAGATAAATTGGGGATCACTTTACCTGCTGCTTGTAAAAACTTTTCCATATCAATGCTTAATCCTGACATGGTGGAATGATAATAGTAGAAACCTTTTGAAGGTGCACTTGCCGCCGCTAAACGACAATATTCTACTAAATCATCAACATGACTAGGTTTAAAGAAGCAAGGGCCAATCACTGATGTGGCTTTAATATCTAATGTTTCAGCATGACGAGCAAGTTCTAACGTATCAGCAATACTTAATGCACCAGTATGAATAATAAGATCGAGTTGTCCCTGACTCGCTGTAACCCAACGTTCAGCGACTTTTTTACGCTCTTCAACCGAGCAATGTATACCTTCACCAGTAGTACCTAAGACATAAGCCCCTGTTACCCCAGTCGTAATTAGGTGCTTAGCAATATCATCAATAACAGGGTAATTAACACTACCGTCCGCAGCAAAAGGAGTATGAGGCGCGGCAATCAGTCCAGAGAGTTTGTTCATGATCACTTCCTATGGAGATTAATTTCTTTATTAATTAACTTATGGAGTTTAACTCTATATTAGAGAGCGACTAGTCATAACGCAATAACGAAAATAGCTCTGAAGGAAAGAGAAAGGTGAAATTGTGATCTTTAGCTACTTTCTGCTCAAGATGCTTTAAAATAGCAATAAACTTATGCTGAATGCGTCTGTTTTAACGCATTGAGAGTACGTAATTTCTGCTCTTTTACTGTTTCAGGCTTAGCCTGAACTAACAAGGTATAAAGCAAATCTAAAACAAAAAGTTGTGCTGTTTTTGTACCAATAGAATCGCCTTGTAATTTCCCTTGTCGATTACCATTAATTAAATGGTGATCTGCATATTCCATAATTTGTGAGCCTAAATTATGCGTCAATGCAATCGTGCTTGCGCCCGCTTCTTTAGCCAATTTCAATGCATGAACCGTTTCTAATGAATTACCCGAGTGACTAATACCGATAGCGACATCACCAGATTTTAATAATGAGGCTTGCATATACATAAAGTGGTTATTAGTTACGGCATCAACACGATAACCAATACGCATAAGTTTATTTTTCAGATCTTCCGCAGTGATCCCCGAAGAGCCAACGCCGCAGATAAAAACATAGTTTGCTGATAATAGTGCATTGACCGCCCCTTGCACTTGCTGCATATCGAGTAAATTTAATGTTTCTGATAACACATTATTTATTGTTGCTTGCAATTTTAAGCCAATAGTATGGATATCATCTTGGTGACTGACTTCTGCATCAAGGATTGGCGATTCATCATTATCTGATGTTGCCATTTCAATCGCCAAATCCATTTTAAAGTCTTGAAAACCTTTATAACCCAATGTCCGACAAAAGCGGACAACCGTCGCTTCACCTGCTTTGGTTGCTTGAGAGAGTTGGGCAATAGACAACTGAGTCACTTCCGTAGGATGGAACAGGATATAGTCTGCAATACGTTGCGATACGCGAGTTAAACTATTTTTCATAGCGCCTAGCGTATCAAGTATTTTACCCGGCTTTAATCGAGTTGTTGCCTGTTCTGTCATGGACATTATCCTTGCTTGCAGCAAATACACGAGAATAGAATTTTGCCCACAAGAGTACCAATTCCAACAGGTTAAAAAAAGCCTTGTTAAGACAATAATGTGATAATAACAAAACGCCTTATTCTCAGTATCACTATAACTCCAACTAACTGATACATGAGAAATAAAGCGTTTTATTAAATAATAATGATTAGTGAGTTAACGCGGCAACATCTAGTTTAATAACCACTTTCTTTAATGTACTGGCCTCATTTTTCGGCGCAATACCTGGCTTATGTGGCTCATAAGGCATAAAAATGGCGAACATATTTGGTGTAAGGGATAATGTTTGACGATGTATGATGTTATCAGTCAACTGATAATCATCCGTTTCATTATAAGGTGTCACATCTTGTGCCGAACCTTGTATTCCAAAATCAATTGTCTCTTCACCTGATAGTAAGATCTGAATATCGATATAGCGCTGATGCAATTCGGCTTGTTTTTGCTCACGAGGCACGGTTTCAAAAGTCATAACATTCATAAACAACGTCTCACCATCAATTTTATAGCTGCCCGGTGCAAGTGACGCGGGATCAAGTGCTAATGCTTTTTCCATTGCATGACGTAACGCTGGATTCATTTCTGGCATAGTCGCCAAATCAGATAAATGTCCAAATAACATAGATTATTCCTTCTTAGTTCTCTGATGTTTCACTGTCATCTAAGGAAAGCTGTTTTGCTGGTGCGAAAAGTGGTGCCGTAATGGTTCCTGCAATCACCACTGACATTGAACCAATGACTCCATAGAAGAAGAAGTTAAGATCACTGCCATAACGTGCAGCCAATACTGCAATAATACTCACGATGATCCCAACAACGGCGCTACCGGCATTAGCACGTTTTACAAAAATTCCCAGCATAAATAGGCCTGTCATTGGTCCGCCCATAAGACCTATAAGGCTATTAAATGCATCCCAAATTTCAGCTTCATCGGATAAAACTAACCAAATTGCCGCTAAACTACTGAATATTCCTGCCACAATAATAACTAACTTTGCGACTTTCATTTTTTGTTCAGGACTAGGGGATGATTTACTAAGACGAGTATAAATATCAGAATTAAAGCAACTTGAAATACTATTTAAACTACTAGAAATACTTGATTGTGCAGCAGCAAAAATAGCTGCAATAATTAACCCTGCAATACCGATAGGCATTTCCGTCACGATAAATAGTGGTAAAATTCCCCCCGTATTAAATCCTGCGGGTAATAAGCTTGGGTTTTGTTGGTAGTAAACAAACAATGCAGAGCCGATGGCAAAAAAGAAAATAGGAATAATAGCCACTAATTTAGCGTTAGTTATCAATGTACGTTTAGTTTCTTTAATAGAATCGGTAACGATATAGCGTTGCACAACATCCTGACTAGCAGTAAATTGCTGAATATTGGCAAATAAAAACCCAATCATTAATACAGGAATAGTGCTATCTGTCCAACTCCAGCGCCATTGTGTGGTAGGAAAGAATTTATCTGCTTGTGCTGTAGTAGTAAAAATTTCGCTAATACCACCATCAACTTTAAAACAGATCATAATAAAGATCAGTACAGCACCACCAGAAAGTAATAAACCTTGAATAACATCCGTCCAAATAACGCCTTCAATGCCCCCCATCCAAGTATAAATAATGCATAATAAGCTTATTAATACGATTAACACGACCGGATCAATCCCCATAAAAGGACGTAAAGCTAGTACGGTTAAATAAGTAATAATAGCAACACGCCCAATATGGAATAACATAAATGAAAGGCTAGCAAATAAACGACTACGAACATCAAAACGAGCTTCTAGATATTCATAAGCGGAGGTGATTTTTAATTTTCTAAAAAAAGGAATATAGAAATAAAAAACTAAAGGTAAAATTGCAATAGCTAAATACTGTCCAATAATAAAGGTCCAATCAGAAGTATAAGCTTTAGCAGGAATGGACATAAATGTAATCGAGCTTAATGTGGTCGCAAATACAGACACTCCAGCGGCCCACCCAGGAACTCGCCCTCCACCACGGAAATAGTCATCCGCAGTTTTTTGACGTTTAGAAAAATAAACACCCACGAGTAACATAGCTGCCAAATAGCCAAACAGCACTGCATAGTTAATAAAACCAAAATCATGTAATTGCATTTTTTAGTCCTGCCATATGTAGGGTAAAAGGTAAGTTTTACGACAGTTTTTTTATTGCTCTCTAGACCATAGGGCTGCGCCCCATAATCCAGCATCATGATGATAGTGAGCTGATACAATCGGCACTTGTAATGCTAATGGTTGTTGTGCCATAGCAACTTGAACCAATTCGAGATAGCCGTTAGCAAGCCCCACACTGCCACCAAGCACAACACAATCAGCATCTGTTGTAGCTTTAATATTTGTGATCAAATTAGCTATGGTGTTGGCAGAGCGTTTAATAATGGTGGTAGCCTGTAAGTTTCCCTGATGAAAAGCGCTGAAAATTGCCTTAGCATCTTTACCAGCAAGTTCCCCTTCAGCCTGTGAGGCAATCGCACGCCCCGATGCGATGGCTTCAACACAACCATAGCGGCCACATCCACAACGAGGGCCTCGAGGATCAGCTAAGGTATGACCTAAATGGCCTGCAAGACCACGTTTTCCTATTAGTAGCTGCCCTTGCTGAACAATGCCTCCGCCAACGCCGGTTGAGACCGTAATAAACGCCATATCAGATATAGTGTCACGACGATGATAATACTCAGCCCATGTGGCAGCTTGGGCATCATTAAGTAACCAACAAGGTGATCCGGTAAGGGTTGATAGTGTTTCCATTAAAGGAAAATCGTTTAATCCACCTAAATTATCGGGGTTTAATGCGGTTAAAATGCCATTACAAATGATCCCTGTTGATGCAACGGCAACACTATCGGCATGGTTTTTTAATGGTGTAATAATGCTAACTAATGCTTCATAAAGTTGTGTTGGAGATGGACTTGCTGGTGTTGCTATTTGTCGATGTTGTGTCAATTGGTTATCTCGGCTAATTAATGCTGCCGAGATTTTGGTTCCTCCAATATCAATCGCTAATGTATTCATCTATCTAACTCCTGCTGCCACTTTAATGCCTGAGTAAACCACTCACAGACATGTTCAAGACGAGTTAATGCAGAGCCAACGGTGACAGCCCAAGCTCCCGCTTGCATACCCCTTGCCGCCATCATTGGTGTGTTATAACGCCCTTCCGCAATCACTCGACATCCTTGCTCTGCTAATGCGGTCACTAGTTGAAGATCGGGTAATTTTGGTATTTCCCCACCGGTATAACCTGACATCGTTGAGCCAATAAATTCAGTACCGAGTTGATGACAATACATCCCTTCATTAAAAGTGGCACAATCTGCCATCGCTAGTTTTCCTAAACGATGAACATGCTCTAGCAATGCTTTCACGGGAACTGGGCGTAGGCGATCAGTACCATCAAAAGCGATAATATCTGCACCAGCTGCAGCCAATGCTTCAATATCATTTAACCAAGGCGTGATCCTGACAGGGCTATCAGGCAAATCACGTTTTACAATTCCAATAATTGGCACATCAATAAGAGGACGTGTTGCTTTTAAATTATCAATTCCTTCAATACGTACTGCGACGGCACCTGCATTTACTGCTGCTTGAGCCATTGCGGCTACAATGTCAGGTTTATCCATTGGACTATTATCAACAGGTTGGCAAGAAACAATTAACCCACCTTTTTGTTGAATATCTTTAGTCATCTTTTCAATTAGTGCCATGTTGAACTCACTGCTCTCTTTTTTTGAAATGTAACTCCGAATTATATTATTTTACGGAGTTTTATTTCTCAATCAGAAAAACTACGATCTGTGAAGAAGATCAAACAATGACCAAATTGATATAACATGATGATAAATAAACAGAATAAAAATGGAGGCCAAATAGCCTCCATTGATTTTGTTATATTTCTCTTGAGTGATTAATTTAGTGTGTCGCTGTTTTTGCTTGCTCGACTAAATTAATTAAACGACTTCTCATGGCGTGATTATCTTGAGCGACTTGGCTTTCTGCCCATTTTTGATCGTCAATCTTCACCACTCGTGCAGCACAATATTTAGTTTCTGGGGTTTTTGAAACAGGATCGAGATTATCTTGTGTCAGTTCGTTACATGCACCAATCCACCATTGATAAGTCATATAAATAGCTTGTTTATTAACGGTTTCGTTTAGATTACACCGTGACAACACCTTACCTCGACGAGATGCAACCCAAACAATTTCTTGATCAGCAATACCTGCCGCTTTAGCAATATCAGGGTGAATTTGCACATACCCCGGTTCATCTGCTAATGATGCTAATGCTTTACAATTACCCGTCATTGAGCGACAAGAGTAGTGCCCTACCTCACGTACCGTTGATAAAATCATTGGATACTCATCATCAGGCAACTCTGCGGGAGCGCGCCATGCGGTAGCAAAAAGCTGCCCTTTACCTGATGGCGTTGTAAATCGATTATCTGAATATAAATAGGGTGTTCCCGGATGATCGAGTTCAGGACAAGGCCATTGTATATGGGCTAATCCCGCTAATTTTTCATAGGTCGCACCGAAAAATAGCGGACATAATGCTCTTACCTCATGCCAAATTTCTTCATTATCTGTATAAGACATTGGATAGCCCATAGCCGTGGCTAATAAACTAATGATTTCCCAATCACGTTTAACGTTACCACGTGCTTGTACTGCCTGTTCAAAACGTTGAAAACCTCTATCAGCACAAGTAAAAATACCACCGTGCTCACCCCAACTGGTAGAAGGTAAAATGACATCTGCTTGCTCGGCCGTTTTCGTCATAAAGATATCTTGAACCACAATAAAATCGAGCGCTTGAAAACCTTTTCTAACCAGACCTAAATCTGCCTCAGTTTGAAGTGGATCTTCTCCCATGATGTAATAAGCTTTCACTTTACCTTCAATGGCTAAATGAGGGACTTCAGTAATGCGATAACCCACTTGCGGATCGAGTTTTTCAACCGGAATATGCCAAGCTTGAGCAAATTTTTGACGAATACCTTCATCTGTCACACTTTGATAGCCGGGGAACATATTGGGTAAAACCCCCATATCACAAGCACCTTGTACATTATTTTGCCCGCGAACAGGGGCAACACCTGCATGTGGTTTGCCTAAATTACCCGTCAATAACGCTAAACTCGCTAGCCCTTTCACAACATCTACCGCTTGACCAAATTGTGTTACTCCCATTCCCCACATAATGGTGGCTGTTTTTGCGGCTGCATAAGTGCGCATAGCTTGGCGGATCTCGCTTGCAGAAACCCCAACAATACGTTCTACTGCTTCAGGGCTATAATCCACCAGCTGTTTTTTATATTCTTCAAAACCTTCGGTGTAACGACTCACATATTCTTTGTCATAAAGATCTTCATCAATCAGCGTATAGGCAAATGCATTAACTAACGCCATATTGGTGCCATTCTTTAAGGGAAGATATTGATTAGCAATCTTCGCTGTTTCTATTTTACGAGGATCACAAACAATAATTTTGGCCCCTTTTTGTTTCGCTTTCACCACACGACGCGCCACAATAGGGTGAGAATCGGCACAGTTATAACCAAACACCAACAAACAATCTGAATCTTCAATATCAGCAATGGAATTACTCATTGCCCCATTGCCTAGTGTTTCTTGTAAACCAGCAACAGAAGGGCCATGACAAACACGGGCACAGCAATCAACATTATTATTACCCAGTACAGCACGAGCAAATTTTTGCATCACAAAATTGGTTTCGTTACCTGTACCCCGAGAGGAGCCGGTGCACATAATAGATTTAGCACCGTATTTCTCTTTAATTGCGAGTAACTTTTTAGCCGTAAACTCAATCGCTTCATCCCAACTGACAATTTCAAAATCAGCCCCTTTTTGTCGGCGGATCATCGGTTGATGAATTCTGGCTGTCAGTAATTTATTGTCATTTAAAAAATCCCATCCATAGAGACCTTTTAAACAAAGCTCGCCTTGATTAGTGACACCATTGGCACCTTCAGCTTTGATTATTCGACCATTTTCGACACAGAGATTGATTTTGCAGCCAGCGCCACAATAAGGACAGACGGAGTTGATTTTGTTCATTTGATATCCTTTCCCCTAACTAGGGAGTAAAAGAGTCATAAAGAACATCCAACTAAGCACGATTTATGCCAAGTAAAAAACCATGTAAAAATAAGTAGATAGTATTTCTGTCACTGGCTACCAAGGTTATATCGACATTTTTGTCGACAAGATTTTCTGAGCAAAAGTTATCAAAACGTTATCAAGTTTTTTAAAAAAAGGGCTTTCATTAATTTGTTTTTATGATATAACAAAATAGTTATTTGTTAGCAATGGCATTCAATAAATCAGTGCAACAAACCAAATTCATTTCAATAAAGAGCAAAAACATGAACATTAACACTAACAATCGACTTCTAGGCCTATATCTACTCCTACTTTATTAGGGTGGCCAAGCTCGTTCATTTTTTGCTAAAGCCACCAGTAAGGTGGTTTTTTTATAACCCTGCTGGTGGAACTGTTTTTAGGGGAGTTTTTATGATGTCTCGTTCCACTACAAGGATTAAGGGTTATCACACCTTTGCAATACACTATTGTTCGGCAACCGTTTCTATCATTAACATAATGAAATCGGAGGCAAAATGAGCCAACAATGGACATCTCGTGTAGGCCATATTTTAGCAGCCGCTGGCTCTGCCATTGGTATTGGTGCAATTTGGAAGTTCTCTTATGTCGCCGCCAATAATGGGGGTGGTGCATTCCTCGTCGTCTTTCTGTTATTTAGCTTTATTATCGGATTAGCTGTTTTATTAGCTGAAAATATTTTAGGTAGTAGCACCCATGCCGAAGCCGTGAATGCCTTCAAAAAGATGATGGGACGTAATTGGGTAATTATCGGTGTCATTGGTGTATTTAGTTCATGGTGTATCTATAGCTTTTATAGTGTTGTCGGGGGGTGGACTATTGGTTACACCATTATGGCAGCTACTGGTGAATTAAATATTACTGATAGCAGTGAATTAACGGGGATCTTCACCCGTTTTATCAGTGACCCTTTATGGCCTATTCTTGCTCACTTGGTGTTTGCCGGATTAACATGTTTTGTCGTATTAGCGGGTGTTCAACGCGGATTAGAAAAAGCCGTCAAGATCATGATGCCATTGCTGTTTATTATCATGATTATTTTGATTATTGTCGGTATTAGCTTACCCGGCTCTTCAGAAGGTTTAAAATTATTCTTATATCCTGATTTTAGTAAATTAACCCCGCAAGGGGTATTAGATGCGTTGGGATTAGCCTTCTTCTCGCTGTCTATCGGTTTGGGTATTCATATTACCTATAGCGCCTATTTAGCGGATAATAAGACTATTGCTAACTCTAGTATGTGGGTTGTAATCCTCTCTTGTTTAGTGTGTGTTTTAGCGGGCTTAATGATTTTCCCTGCGTTAACTGCTGCTGGATTAGAGCCAAATGCTGGCCCAGGCTTAACCTTTATGACCATGCCAGTCTATTTTGCTAACTTGCCTGGTGGCAATATCTTGGCGGTCACTTTCTTTGTCTTATTATTAATGGCGGCATTAACCTCTGCAATTTCATTACTCGAACATATCGTCGCTTATGTACAAATGCGTTTTCAGTGGACTCGCCGTAGAGCTGGCTTAGTGGTCACAGCCTCTATTATGTTAATGGGTATCCCAGTTTCATTATCATTTGGTCCTATGAGTGATGTAACTTTAGGGGGCAAAACACTCTTTGATTTATTGGATTACTTAACCTCCAATATCTTAATGCCACTGTTTGGTATTGCGATGTGTTTAATTTTTGGCTGGTCACGTAGAGCCAATGCGGTTATTCCAGATAATATTACTGGAGCAAAACGCCAATGCTTATTATTAGTTTGGCGTTATATCGGCCCTATCTGTATCGGTATAATATTGGTACATGGTTTGATTGGTTAAAAAACAAAAAGAGAGCTTCTTATTTAAGAAGCTCTCTGACTAATTATCCCCGATGTTTGGATACTTGATAACTTTATTTATTAATAGACTTATTGATAGTTTTGTTTAATTTCTTGGCTAGCCACATGCCCGCGTTTAGCTTCTTTCTCCGCAATTTCCACCGATAAACCGATATAGGCTCTTGGATCAAGCATTGCTTTAATTTCTTCTGGGCTAAATGCCGCAGAGATAACGGGATTTTTTATCAAGTTAGTATAGAAATCTTCGCCATCTGCTGCTGTTTTGATCGCCTCTTCATACAATAAAGAGTGTGCTTTATCTTTGCCTAGTTTTTCTGCCATTTTCATCATAACGTACTCTGTATTATCTAATCCTTTATTTCTCATGACGTTATGTAGCATTCTCTCTTCATGCGGTACTATTGTTCTGGAAAGCTCTTCTGTTCTTAATAGAATTTCTGTTGTCAGCTCTAATGCCTCTTCCAGTAACCCATCAAATAACATATAGGAGCTACTATCCCCTTCATAAGGTCTTACCGCAGAATACATACCCACACTGGGTAAAGAATACAGTTTTTGTGAGTTAGCGATGATCCCTTTAGCCAGTTTAGGATTAATTTTATGCGGCATAGTGCTACTGCCAACAGTACCTTTGGTAAACCCTTCCGAAACTTCCGCAATTTCCTCAAGTGTCGTACTATAAACTTCTTCACCAATTTTATGGCAGATATTAGCCATCAATGCCAAATTAGCCATATACTCTAATTTATGTGTACTAAGGTTACGAGAAGGCACCTCCATCGCTTCCATACCGACTAATTCAGCCACACGTTTTTGCACCTTCATACCCACTTCTGGCATTGAGTTAAATGCACCCACAGCACCGCCCATCATGATAGTAAAGACGCGTTTTTCACACTCTCTCATGCGCTGATAACAGTCGATAAAATCACTGATCCAGACCGATACTTTATAGCCGTAAGTAATAGGAATAGCATGGCGGCCATGTGTTCTACCGGGCATGACCATATGTTTGGTTTTTTCTGCCAAGTTAGCTAAATTTTCGATGATCTCTCCAAGTAGCAACATAAATTTATGGTGCACTGTCTTCATCATATAAAGCTGTGAACTTTGCTGAATATTCTGCGTGGTAATGCCGTAGTGCACATATTTACCACTCTCTTGGGAACATGCCTTAACTAACACTTTTAAAAAGGGCACGAAACCATGACCGATTTTTTGGTAAATGCGGTTCATTTCTTCAAAATCGATATTCTCAATAACCGCTTTTTCTTTAATTTCATCAGCCGCTGACTGTGGAATAAAACCGTGTTCAGCTTGAGCTTGAGCGAGCATCGCCTCAAACATCAACCAAGTTGAATATTTAGCTTCATTGGATAACAGCGCTTTAATACCGCGATCATCGATTGTTTTACTTTTAGAATCGTATAACGCTCTCATTTTGTATCCTTTGTTATTTCTTCATTGCTTCATCAACAGCATTGCGAACAAACTCAACTTTTGGCCCATAAACAATATGGACATGGTTCGCTGCAGGAATAAAGAATGCTGTACAACCTGATTCCAACATTAACTCTTTATCAATTTGATTTACTTCACCGATATCGACACGGAGTCTAGTAATACAGTTATCAACGTTACGAATATTTTGTTTTCCGCCTAAAGCGCGAATTAAGATCTCCGCAATTTCGCCATAACGCTTCTCTTTAATAAGCGTATTTTTCATATTGCTTGATTCTTCACGACCCGGTGTTTTGATATCAAACTTAATAATGGCCCAGTAGAAAATGAAGTAAGTGACAACCGCCAGACCTAAACCAATAATCACTAAGTAGATCCAGTTGGTATGTTCATAGAGCAGACCAAAGATGGTGAAGTCAAATACCGTACCTCGGATATAGCCAATCGCCACGCCAGCAAAAGAGAGTAAAACCGCACCAATACCAACAATAATGGCGTAAATCAGATATAAAAGTGGCGCAATAAACACAAAGGTAAATTCAAGTGGCTCAGTGACGTTACCTAACATGGCGGTTAATACCATGGTCACCAACATAGATTTAACTTCTGCGCGATTCTCTTTTTTTGACGTTCTATAAATTGCTAAGGCAATTGCTGGGAATAAGAACAGAGTGACCAGCATTTGTTGTTGTGCCATAAAACGCGTTAAGCTTGGCATCATTGACCAATATTCACTACTTGGCCCTTGGTTAAACAACACTTCTGTCATAGCAGGAACAACACCCACATAGGTTTGTCCATCAATAACGTAAGAGCCACCTGCTTCGGTAAATCTAAACAACACGTTCCATACATGGTGTAAACCAAATGGAATAAACAGTCGCTCTCCCCCTGCTGTAAAGAATGGTCCGACAGGACTCAGGAAGACCGCGGAAAGTTTTGTTAATCCCATCACCAAGACTTCCCAGATAAAGGGTAGTAATGCCCCTACGCCAATCATTAATCCCACCATAATAATGGCAACGGATTTTTTACCGGAGAAGAAGGCAAAAGCGGTAGGAAGTTCAAGGTTATAGAATTTATCTGTCGCCCAAGCGGCAATTAATCCGGTGATAATCCCCCCAGCGGCACTGATATTCATGGTTTGAATACCTAACACCTTGATCTGCCCCACTTGAGTCATTACGGCAGGATCAGCGAGTTTCCCCGTCAAAACGAGCCAAATATTAATGGTGCTAATCAAGGTTAAATAGCCGACAACGGAGGCAAACACGGCGATCCCCTTGTCTTTATGGCTCATACCATAAGCCACCCCCATAGCAAATAGCAGTGGAATATTATCAAACACGACCCCTGCAATAGAGCGGATGCTCACTAATAATGCATTGACTGTTTCATTCCCCAGGAAAGGAAAGCGTGCAATCATATAAGACTGAACTAAAGCGCCACTGATACCCAGTATCATACCGATAGGCGCTAAAACACCGATTGGCAGGAGTAGGGTCCTACCAAAGCGCTGTATGGATTCGCTGAATTTTTTCTTGGCCATATTTTTTCCTTATGACTTCTCGAATATAGAAAAATGACAAAAGTACTCTAGCATTGAGTTATCTATAAAATGAATGGCGGGCTAGTTTTAAATATTATCTTAGGTCATTTATTATGACCTAGGTCTTTTAAATTAAAAAATAATTTAATAAATAATAAATTTTTGAAGATAGAATGTTCTATTATTAATAAATAGCCCATTAAAGAGATATTGAACAAATTGAAAATAAAGGTGTTTTTAAAATAAATTGTTATTTTAGCTTAAAATACATTAAATTTATTAATATAGTAAAGAATAAGGCCGTGAAAAAGTTAATCTTGAAGAGATAATTCTGAGACTAAAAAATAATGTTTAAAGTAGGTTTTCTATTTCATTTATTAACAAATCAACCAAAATAAAAAAACCAATTCGTGACTTGGTATCATCTTTTTTCGTATCATGATTATCCGCGAAACAAAATAGCGTATGCGTCGCATAACTGGTTAACTCATTGGTATTAAAGGCTGTCATACTGATAATGTTTGCCTCTTTTAACTGCACAATTTTTGCCGTTTCAATGATCTTTTTAGTTCCCCCTGAAAGAGAGATAAAAATAACCGTGTCATCTTCATTCACTAAACGTGTAAATGAATCTGATAAGTTATAATCATTAATAAAAAAGCAATGCAGGCCCAGTGCAAACAATAAGTGTTCAAGATAATAACCGACTGCTTTACTTGTTCCCCTTGCCACAATAAAAATATTACGAGAATGGCGCAGTGTTTTAGCACACTCTTTAATTTGCTCTTCATTGATGAGGGTAAAGCTTTTATTAATATTCTTCTCTAGTTGTTTTTTATAAGATGAGTGATCACTCTTTTCTATTTTATTACGCGAAAGAATATAATTATTAATTTGAAACTTTAGCTCTTTAAAGCCACTAAAACCTAACTTCTGCGATAAATTAATAATTACCGTTTTTGATACAAAGGTTTTAGCGACTAAATCATTAATATTTAAATAGGGGATATCGGCGATATTATCGGTAAGATACTTTAATACTTTCTTTTCACTGACGGTTAAATTGTCATAATTTTTTAAAAAATCCAGCATATCTCACCTAATCAATTAATAATCATGATAAAACAATCAGTTAAGCATATTACACTCTACTGCATAATATGCTTAATCACAAAGGTGATCCATTGCACTATTGAGTTAAAAACAGATGCGCATTATCTCAATTAAGCCTTAATCACTTTGACTGTTGCATCAATATCGACTTCATCATCAGTAAAGGTTAATACTTTGCCGTGATAAGTAATGATATCAATTTTTTTCAAAGTACGCGTTTGATCTGCTGCCGACTCAGATTTAGGCTTAATACTGTTCATTAGCATACCAACTGATAATATTGTATTTTCTTTATCAATATGCGTTTTAACGGGTACTTGTTCGCTATAAACACGATAAGACTTAATTGACGTTAACTTAACGCGCTCTCCGGCAATAAAGATATATTTACTGTCTGGGATCACTTTTACTGCATAGGCTGATAACCCCTTCATATTGGTCGTGGGTTCAAACGTGACTATTGCATCTTTTTTAATAAGATCAGGGTTGGCAACCTTAATCACATGAAAATAGCGATTATCCCCATTTTCATCTTTGATAAATCCAAAACCTTTATCTTCAAACCATTTTGTGATTGTTCCATTCATTGCCATTACCGCCTACATGATCATTATTACTCAATTTTCTCTATGCAGTATAAAGCACAATCTGCATTCAGACTATGCCTTTGCCTATTAGTCTTTAAATTGAGTAAATAAGCATATTATGGTTTGAGTCGCCAATCGGCTGAAATTTAGCTATGATCAGTGCACTTTTGTGATCAGGATAATTTGATGTCGACGATTATTGATACCTTTATTGCCCCCACTTGCCATGACAAGATTGAGTATCTTTATCAAGATGAACATCTACTGGTAATAAACAAACCTTCAGGTTTACTAAGCCTTTCAGGTAAAAACCCGCAAAATATCGATTCTGTTCATTATCGCTTAGTACCATTGTTTCCCGAGTGCACATTAGTTCATCGTTTAGACTTTGGCACATCGGGGGTGATGGTTATTGCCCTGAATAAAGCGATTAACCGTGCACTTTGTCAACAATTTAGCCAGCGAACCGTCACTAAAGCTTATGACGCCCTATTATGTGGCCATTTGCAAAATGATAGTGGTGTTATAGAAGCGCCTATCGCGAAAGATCCACAACACTTTCCACGTATGTCGATTAGCACCACACAAGGCAAAGCTGCGCGCTCTTACTATCAAGTTATCGAACGGTTTTATCAGACTCTGGTTGATGGCACTCGATTACCTTTAACGCGCGTGCGACTCACACCGGAAACAGGCAGAACACATCAATTGCGTATCCATTGCCAATATATAGGGCACCCTATTTTAGGGTGTGATTTGTATGGTGGCCTATTATTATCAGGAACAGAGTATACCCCACGGCTAATGTTGCATGCCTGTGAGTTACATTTTATTCACCCTGTTAGTGAGCAACCGATGGATATTTATCTACCTTCGCCGTTTTAATATCAAGCCACCCTTAAAATCACCACATTAAATCGTCTGGCACTTTAAAATCAGCATAAGGATCATCTTCGTCTTGTTCTGCTTGGCTTAATGTGTTGTTTAATAAGATACAATCTGCATCTCTTTGCATGATTTTATCTGCCACACTCGCAGGAATAATGGCATATTCATTGTTTCCGGCGCTATCAATCACTAAACGTGCAATAGCTAAACGACCATTAATTAATTGAGATTGTGTTACTTTATCCACCTCAAGCGTTTTAATCACATTATTATCGGTAAATTTAAAATCAATATCGCCCTTAGCAGGGGTAATTCTATTCATCTCAATAAGTTGTTTAACTTGCGCTTTATACTCTTTTAATAAGGTTGCTTGTTTTTGCTGTTCACTGAGTTGTTTATCACGCTCAAGCTGTAAACGTTTCTTTTCTTCTACAGCCTCTTTCGCTTCTCTGGCCTGAACCCGCGATTTTTTCGCCGTTCTTTGTACTTTAGCCATTTTCTTATTTGTCACTAATCCCGCTTTTAGCATCTGCTCTTGTAAGGTAAGTTTTGCCATTTTTATGCCTAATTTTGCTCAATAATGCCCGAAATTATACCTGTAATTTTTAAGACTGCATCTCGTTACAACAACGCAAATTATCATAATAACACTCATAACCATATCGATGTTATTTGCTGAGTAAGCGTTGTGTTAATCACATTGGCTCCCTTAATGCATTAGGGTATATTGAGAAGTAACCAAAAAACTTTCTCTATCATTTATAACAGGCAAAATAAACCATGGCTGTGATCCCCAAAAACTATGCAAAACTAGAAAGCGGTTACCGCGAAAAGGCGCTAAAACTCTACCCTTGGGTTTGTGGACGTTGTGCTCGTGAATTTGTCTATTCAAATCTGCGTGAATTAACCGTTCATCATATTGATCACGACCACACCAATAATCCCGAAGATGGCAGTAACTGGGAGTTACTGTGTCTGTATTGTCATGATCATGAGCACTCAAAATACACAGAAGCAGAAGAGTACGGCTCTACCGTTGTAGCAGGGGAAGATGCCCAAGATGATGTTGGGCAAGCAACCTATAACCCTTTTGCTGATTTAAAAGCGATGCTGAATAAGAAAAAGTGATCTAATCGTTATCACGACTGAGAAATAAATCAGATACTGCAGTGTGTTAATCTATTATAGAACGTTAATACACTGCCAATAATTCATATCCCCCGCTACTCTATATATTAGTAAAACTATTATTTTTATTTTATCGATAACTGACTATCGCGCTATCAGAAATGTTGAAATTGTTTAAATTTATATATTGGTATTATCAAGTCAATCTAGAGGTAACAACGCCGATGCGTTTTATCGATTGAGGAGGAGATAGCTAAGAAAAGAGCTTCACTTAATGCAAAATTATAAATAGAAATTTATTCCTGTTATATAGCTAATATTATGCCCACAATCATTCTTATAGGTGACTCGGACACTGGCCATGAGCATCATGGCCAATACACTTTAAAGTCACACTATTACTCACAATTCCCTATAGAGTAATATTTATCAAAGATAACAATATACTTACGACTTTTTTGACTTATGCGCAGATCTTTAATTTGTTGATTGGGTAATAAATAAAATACATAAGGCTCTGAGTCATCATCACCATCACAATTTTGATGTAACAAAACCCTAAAATAAGTATTACCTATATTTTTTAATATCCCTTGGTTAATATTTAAATCATATTTGAAATCTGGATCTTTAGGTCTAACAACAAAATAGGTTTCTAAACTTACTGTGGGGTAGAACAGTGGTTGTTTTTTTTGCCCTTCATCATTTCTTATATCAAGTGGCGTTTCACTGATAATAATTTTATAATAACGTTCTTTCTCATCCGCCTCTCCTCGATAGAAAATTTTAAAAAATTCCTGCTCCCCGGGTAATAGAATTTTTTTAAGGGGAGTAAAAAGAATTTCTCCATTCTGAATAGGTGTGCCCTGCTCTTGATAACCCGGCCTATCAATTTGGTAAGCACTAAATGTATATAAATTGGTTTTTTTAGTATCATTAATATAGGGCTTAGAAAAGAAGGGTTCCCCCGACTCCATAGAGGAAATATCTGCACTAATATAAAGTGCATATGCATGGTGATAAAAGAAGACTAACAACATCCCGCAAAGTATCTTAAACCAAGATATTAGTTTCATATTAAAATTTCAGTATTCGTTATAATAGAAAGCGACTTAAATAAAAAACCAGTACGTTCTTATCAGTCGCCATAACATAAAAATAATCAACTTTAGTTAATATCAGGCCCAGTCCATATAGCCTTAACCGTTACCGTTCCACTGGCTGAGACTGTTCCTAGCCAATCAATACCATCTAAAGTGAAAAATGAGTTAGCATCATTCATTGGAAAAGATAAATCTAGGTTCGTTCTATAAAAAGAGCCTAAGTCTTCATCAGGTCTATCCCATGGTGTTTCTGTCCATAACGCATTTTTTAATGAAATTTCATGACTATCACAACTCGCTCTATATTTTGCATCCGTACCATCACTATTTTTAAATGAGAGATAAGCCGGAAAAGGCACATTAAGTCGGTTATCACTGGAGGAGAATAAACAATAGGATTGCCCTTTTAATGTTGTTTGTGGTCCTTCTACAGATGCAGTAATAGAGTCTGCTTGTCTAGGGCCACTGGTGGTAACAATATAATTAAACTCAATGGGTGGCTCTTCATTACCCACTTTTCCCGTTTTAGATTGATGAGGGTTAAAATCAGCAGGAATAATGCTTATGCCATAATCTCTCGGTTTCAGAATAAGTGTATTTGAGGGGGTGAACTCATAATACCCAGATTGAGGCACTGCTGTATTGGTAAATGAAAAGGTAAAAAAGTCTTGGCTATTTTTAAAGTCGACATTACTAGAGACGAGTCTTTTTAAAAAGGTATTAGATAAAAAGATAGAAACATTTTTATTATTAACTTTAAAATAATAATTAGCGGGGTATGTTGTATTATAATTATACCAGTTATTACTGCCATCATCGGGGCCAATTTTTATTGTATTTGCCGCTGGCGTAAAAGGGATCAGTGTATTATTAATTTTTAAATTAAGCCTAATATTGGTAAATATATCCCCAGTAGTTTCATGATCAATCACCTGACAAATAATACCATTTTGGTTTGATACAATACCCACTCGGCAAAACTGAGAGCCTAAGCCAATCGTGGGATTACCGTTACTATCAATAAATATTTCTTGTAAAGCACCTGTTGAGGTCAGTTTTATATGCCCAGACTTAGTGATATTAAACTCATGTGATGCAAGCATTCTTCCGCCGATACTTTGGCAAGATTCGCCTTTACTGGGATCATAGTCTGTTTTTGTCATACAGGCTCTATAACTATATGTCTCTATAGTGCCTACAGGCAATTGGCGAAAATACAGGTATGCCGAATCACTAAATATCCCCCGAGCATAAGCCGATTCACCGTTAGTATTCGTCTGAACTATTTTATAAGCCCCATCTTTACCTATATATTGCGCAGGCCAATAGCCACTATCATCTGTACAATAACGCCTCATACATCGATTACCCACAAATGGCTTATCTATTTGAGAATTTTCTAGCCAAATATCGACATATTGATTGGCCTGAATGGATGTATTGGTATACCCCATATAACCTAAACTGAGCTGTGAAGATTTTGAATAACGCGTATATTTATTGGCACCCGAAAAACGCGGATCGGTTGTTCTTGGGGTAATAAAATATTCATTATCTACATTATTCTCAATAAAAACGTAACTATTAGTTACCGTAGCGGCTTGACTGGTTGTAGACAGCGATAAATTTAAAAGACAAGGTGCTACGAGTAAAAAAAATATTTTGCTATTCATAATAAAGTTCTCGTTATCTTTTTACGAAACTAGACTGAGGTTGACAAGTTACCTCTCCAACCCACATTGCTCCTTGTGCCCCTTTAAGATCTAAGTCTGCTTCACAGATTGTTTGCTGATCTTCTTGTAGTAACGAGATCACCGGATAACGGACATCTACATCCATTGAAAACTCACCATTTTGATCTGTTTTAGTTCGACCAATATGATTTCGAATTGAAGCATATTTTAAAAGTTCACCATTAGGGGATTTCAGACGTCCGAAAACCGTGACTAATTGCCTCACTTCCGGTTGATAAAAGGCAATATTTCCTGGATACAATGTGACGGATTTATTTCGGCCAGAAATAATGTCAAAGCTGTCTTTCGATTTGCCATCATTCATTAATTGGATGTCATAATCTGAATAAGGAGATAATGGAATAAAGGTATTTTTTCCACTAATCGGGTAATTTTGCCCGTTAACTTTAGCGAGCATACTGCCACTACCTTTAATGTCTGAATTGATAATAATGCCAGATTTACCTTGTTGACCACTGGGTGTGATCATCCCTTCACTATAAGCTATAGAGCCACGAGAAGTTAAATTACCATTGAGTCGTTTATTATCAGGGCGATTAATGGTCACCGTACCAGAGTTATACTTCGTATCATAAGAAGCGTAACCTAGAGTTGAGAAGTCAGATTCACCATTATCTTTATCATGCACTAACTTAGAAACAGAAACCCCCGCATTAGTGATCACGGAGTTTTCAAAATTCTTATTCACATAAATATTGGCTTTTACATTGCCATTGGTTGAAGAGATCCCAGTACTTAACCACGTTGAAAGAGGTAAAGAGAAATCAAGATTAATAAATTTTTCATTAGTGCTATTTTGATTATCATAATGATAACGCTGA
The DNA here is from genome assembly GCF_001808035.1 of Proteus sp. HMSC14B05. Lineage (NCBI taxonomy): Bacteria > Pseudomonadati > Pseudomonadota > Gammaproteobacteria > Enterobacterales > Morganellaceae > Proteus > Proteus sp. HMSC14B05. Next base: position 211,084 of record NZ_KV791994.1, read on the forward strand.
ACCCCAGCTCTTAATCCTACCGTGCCATAACGTCCCGAAAATAATGTATTTGCATATTCATAATTAATAGAATCACTACCAACTCGCTTATCTTTGGTATTGCTGATAGTAAATGAACCCGTTCTATCCATTATCTTATCGAAATTAATAGTTCCTCCATAAGAGTAACTGTCAGCCTCATATAGCGGTAAATCACCTCTTACGATAGTTTTCTCTTTAGATGCCCATAATGAACCATAGCCTTCTGGGATATTAATAGAAAGCGTACTAATATTACGGTGACTACCATGATTCTCTAACATTCCTTGCCAAGCAATAGAAAGATAGTTATTTACCGCTACACTGATATTCGTCTCCTGTACAATAAATTTATCAAATCCATAGTTAGACATTTGAAAACGAATACCGGATAACAGAGGAAAGTTATAAGCAAAAGAGCTACCGATTAAATAACTTTTTTCGGGAGTTTGGTTATAAGCGCCCCCCTCTTTGATATAATGACGTTTATCAAAATCAATATAGCCACCATAAATTTCCCAATTTAATTGGTCAAAATTACCGTTAGCGGTACCAAAAGACTTATTAATGGTTTGATGTTGTGTTGTCACTACCTTGCCATCAATAACGGTTTCAATCGTTACTTCATAAATACCATAAGGCAACATGCTGGTATCAACTTCAAAATTACCCATCGGGAAATTTTGAATATTTAATAATTTACCTTGGCGATAAATACGAACTTCACCTGGACTATTTAAAAAAGCATAAATCGGAGTTAATGATTGCTGTTTATTCACCACCCTACTTGATGAATTATTCCCGATTGATGCTGCATAAATTTTACTGCTGCTCAATACTGTTAAGCTGGCTAAGGACTGTAAATTCCAAGTGCTCATTAACCCGATAGCAAAACGCAATCCATTAAAATCACGTTCATACATTGCTCTATAGAGTTCAATATTGGAATTGGATTTACCTATACTGTAGGCAGATGCATTAATATTAAAATGGTGTTCAGCTTTAGCTAATAATGTGTCTAAATTAAAGTAGCTACTGGATGAATCTTGGGCGTTTTTAACACGACTTTGAAAGACGCCCAAATCATAGTTGGCCACAGCAGAAAATGAATTAACAGATGAATTTCCTAATATGGATTGTCTAGCATGTTCTTTGGGTGCAAAAGCTGACTTATCAACATCTAATGATAAATTAAATGAAGAGACATTTAATTGAAGAGCAGCATTACTATCAATAGTTATACTATTATTTTCATTAAAGATAGCATTTTTTTTATTTTCAATTTTATCAACTAATAACTGATTTAGTGTTGCGCCTTGATTATTTTCGATTAATTGAATACTTGATAGTTTTATTTTATCATTATCGATAACAATAATCGCATCTGCAATTTTCTTTTCACTTTGGTTTTGTTTATTTGCATCATTAAGTCGTAAGAAAACGGGCACCGACATACCTTCCTCTAAAGCATTAACAAATGCCGGAGGAATAATATATCCGCCCACTTTAATTCTTTTTATTTCATTAGCATTAATCGTATTCGAAAAAATAATACCTAATATTGATAAAGCGATAATACTCTTACGCATGATTTAGCCCATTCTTTATTTTTTATTTGACAACAATGAACTCTCCTTTGTGCCAAATGCCTACGCTAGATTTTTTATTTGTGAGATCGACAAGTTGTAATTTAACGGCTAAATGTGGCATAAGGTAATAACGCTCGCGACACATCCCCTCCACACCATATTGTTGTTTTTCTGCTAGACAAGGGCCTGAAGCCACAACACGAAATGAACTATTACCGATATTAGAAACTTTATTATCATGATACTGATAATTAAAATTCTCAATTCTGGGTGCAACCACTAAAATTGTACTAATAGTTGCAGATGTTGTTGCTGTCGCTGATTTTGAGCTTTGTGTTATACCATTTTCAGCAATAGGATCATCTTTCCAATTTAATCGATAATAACGCTCTTTATCATCCTTAGGCCCTTGATAAATGATTTTAAATACATCACTTGCATGACCGGGAAGAATCAGATTAGCCGGTGTTGATAGAATTTCATTGGGATCAGTAACCGGAATAACTTTCCCATTTTCAAGTGGTGAGTCTAATTTTTCTATTGTCAAATTGACTAATCTTGCCGTATTTACTGTATTTTCAATTTCTTTGGCAAGAGTACTTTCATCAGAAGATATTATCTCTGTTATATTACCTACATTTACTGCAAAACTATTTTTTAATGGAAACCACAATAATAAAAAAAGGATTAATTTTATCTTATTCATAATAGTCAGTTTCTAAAAATAAATAACGATAAAGATATTACTTCCCTATAGTATCTTTATCGTAATATCAATTAGCCAATAAAGGAGAATTAAGGTTCTGGATTAGGTTTAACGGTAGAAAAGTCACCATCCCAAGTGGCAGTAAATTGCACTTTTACATCACCATCCCAGACACCATCAGCCAGTGATTTAAAATCGGCTGTTGCTCCTGCTGCTTGTGCACTGGCAATTACAAAAGTGAATTCACCACGATCTGTAGCGCGCTCAGAGCCATTGTAAATACCATCAGCAGCTAAATTATCTAAACCTGAGGTTAACCCTTTTGATGTATCAATTAACACGACATCAGTTGTTTTAGAAAGGTCTTCCCCATTCCATTTAACACCAACTGTTAATGTTGAATCATCAGTTGTTCTTGCTAACGTATTAGCAATTAGTTTTGATGATAATTTAAAATCGGTTGCGCCAGATTGGCCTTGAATAGCAATATCAAATGCACCATTTTGTTGGTTAAATGATTTTTGTCCTTCAGCATAATTAAAAGTCAGACTTTTTAATGGAGTGACAACTAACATACTGGTTGTATCTTTAATTGCAGTTGCTTGCCAAGTAGCAGTTGCTTGTGCAACACGAGTATCTGCATTAGCAGCCGTAGCAAAAGAAGCAGCAATAATTGTTGATAGCATCACCGACGCTATTTTTTTATTTAACATATTATTCTCTCTAATTTTGATTTATAAAAAACAATTACATAGTATAAAAAACACCTTTAATTGTGCTTTTTATAAAATATAATTAATAAAATCATTGCAATGATAATTATTTTATGTGATTTATTAATTTTTAATGTAATTAAAAGTTATTTATGAAGTTTTTTGTTTGACAACCTTTCCATAAAATATATTTCTTTTTATTATCGACTTTGTTTATTTCTCTCTCATCGGAAAATTCATTTTCAAGATATTTAAATACATCTACCCATTTTTTATCTAAAATTAATAAAAAATTTGCTAATTGATCAACGGTAATTGCAGTAGCTCCTATTTCATATCGTGAAATTTGTTGTTGGCTAACATTCATTAATCTTGCCAACTGCTTTCCTGTCATATTTTTTTCTTTACGTGCTTTTCTTAAAAAAATACCAACATGACCACTAATCATATTAGATTTCATTAATTACACTCCAATAGAAAATTGTTAACTAAACATTTCATTTAAATCAATCATAAATATATAAAAATAAGAGTAAAAACGTTTATACCGATCGAAGTTAGTTAACTTAATAGCTACAACCTATCAAATATTGGTTATTGATCGATTTAATTTATTAGCTTACGCAAATAATTTGTATTTAAAAGAAAAGATTTTTATTAATTATATGATAATTAAATAAATTAATTCTTTAATTAAAAAATAATTTAAAAAATATATTTTTTATAGAATTGCAGAAAAATAAAGAATAATGCATTATTGATATAGCCTAATTGATATATTTGATCATATACATTTACAATTTGTTACATAATTCATCAAATAGCGATTTAAGTACTAATAATTAGAGTACTATAATACTCTGATAAAAGCGCATTTCTGGTTGAATATCCTGTCATCACATTTATTAAGAAAACTTAAGCCCAAAAATAGCACTTAATCAAAGAATTAGTATCAATATATTTGTAAAGTAATCACATGATTTTAAATATCTTTTTTAATTCTATTAATACTAATATAAAGTGTAAAAACACATTTTAATGAAAATAGAGATCAATTTTAATAAGTAATTATATTACTGATTAACTAGATTATTGATTTAGATCAATAATAGTATTCTGCTATTATATTTTCATTAATCTTTAATGGTAATTAAATGCCTAAGAAGTTATTTTAATAAAAATAATATATATAATTATGCAAAAATATTTTTCTTTGCATTAATAATATGGCAAGAAGTTTATCAATATATCGATTATAAAGATGATGTCGATTTACATGAAAAATTAGCTGAATGGGAGGCTTTTTATAATTGTCATCGCCCTCACTCAGCGCATGCTGGTAAAACACCGTATGAAGTGTTAAAAAATAAGCTTGGTCTTTAAGACTAAGCGTCAGCCGAGGTTCTGAGTGACACAGCGTAGAGATTTTTATCTAGGAACATTCTATCCGTAGTGGTAATTTCACTTATTTTTAGAGGATGGTAAATACACTACTTATCTTATTATCTTACTTACCTTTTTTCAGCAAATCTTTCAATGCTGCAATATTCGCCCTCGTCCCTTCAGCTTCTTTTAATTGTCGACGTTTTTGAGCATAAATATCAAATACTTCTCTAGCTTTTTCATCAGCGGCTTTCTTACTAATCCCACCTGCGCCTTGTAATACATCACGGTCATTGAAACTTAAAAACTGATCTAGCTTAGTATCCCAATCTTGTAAAAAAACTTGCTTACGGCGCAGCGCTTGGTCTTCAGCAAAATCCAGCCACATATTGACGATACGGTTTAATTCTTTCAGCTCATTTTCGCGTAGATAATTCTTCGCAATCGTGACATCGGTTTTACGCACCTCATCAAATTTATAGTTGGTTAAGCCCATATCCGGCTGACTGGCATCTGCGCGACTAGCTATAAGCTCAGCGGCAGTCATGCCGGTACAAGCAAAATGTAATTTGTTTTGGATAGATTGGAAGAAACGAGTTGTTTCTTTATTGGATGGTTCGTAATCCGCTGCCATGGTGAAGATCTCTTTCACCCGTAAATACACCCGCCGCTCACTGGCGCGAATATCACGGATGCGTTCGAGCATCTCATCAAAGTAATCCGGCACGACTGACTGACCGATAGGCGGATTTTTCAGCCGTTCATCGTCCATCACAAACCCTTTGATCAGATACTGTTCCAGCGTTTGCGTTGCCCACTGACGAAACTGAGTACCACGGACAGAGCGGACACGGTAACCAACAGCAATAATGGCAGGTAAACTATAGTGGTCTATCTCTCTGGAAACCTGACGATTTCCCTCTAATCGAACTATCCGGAATTTCCGGATGGTTGCGTTTTGAGCAAGTTCCCCTTCAGAGAAAATATTAACAAGGTGCTCGTTAATTGTACGAACGTCTTTTCCATACAGCTCAGCAATTGATGATTGAGATAACCACAGAGTATCAGACTCAAAGCGGCATTCGACGCGAGTTTGACCATCTTCACTGCGGAACAAAACAAATTCACCCTGTGGTGCTTCAGGAAGATTATCACTCATTACATGGCCTCCACTCTCTATACGTTATGCATAAACTGTGAACAACAATATAGCATATTTAACAAAAAAATAAGGCCACCAGCAAATAGATAGCAAGCACATTATTTTATGAAAAAACAATGTAATACGATCCCCTATACTATCCATCTTTCTGAATAATATTCGTACATTTTTCAGTCATCACCCATAGCGCCTTATTCAATTTACTATCACTATCAATACCATTCACCGAACATGTACGAGTATGCTTACTTTTCGCATTTCTGCCTAATAGCACTCCTGTGAGTCAATTCTCTTGCAAACGTTTTAACATTTGTTGAATTAAAAATAGCTTAATAACTGATCATTAAGGGATTGATTGAGTTTTGGGAGGTGTAATGAACTTAAGTGGCGGAAGATCACAGGAGTCGAACCTGCCAAGGACCGCTGGCGGCCCCATCTGGATTTGAAGTCCAGCCGCCCCACCGGGGACGATGATCTTCCATATAGGATTATTTGTATGAAATAACATGATGATTATACGCTGAAATAAAATCATTCCCAAGTGCACTAAATCAATAAAACCTCTTTCAAAGAAAATAATCCCGCTTTTGAGTAAAAAAACTGATAATTAACGCGATACTATTGAACTTATGCACTTTCATCCTCATCTTATTACCTATGACGAATAAACTCAGTGATGTATGCCATGTCACTGTAAACCCAGATACAGGATGTTTTTTATGTCAAATCCATTACTTAGCACAACGGGATTACCTGCATTTTCCCAGATAGAACCAAAACACGTTGTACCTGCCATTAAAGAAGTTTTAGCTAATTATCGTGCAACCGTAGAAAAACTTCTCGCTGACAACACCGATTTTAGTTGGGATAATCTTTGCCAACCGTTAGCCGAAGCGGGTGATAAACTTTCTCGTGTTTGGTCTCCTGTTAGCCATTTAAACTCCGTTAAAAATAGCGCTGAATTACGCGAAGCTTACGAGCAAAGCTTACCTTTACTGTCTGAGTTCAGTACTTGGATGGGTCAGCACGAAGGATTATATCAAGCCTATAAATCTATCAAAGGAAGCGCTGATTTTGCCTTACTGACTCAACCACAAAAAAAAGCCGTTGAGAATGCGTTACGTGACTTTGAATTATCCGGTATCGGTTTACCAAAAGAGAAACAACAGCGTTTTGGTGAAATCAGTGCACGCCTATCAGAACTGAGCGCCAAATTTGGTAATAATGTGTTAGATGCGACCATGGGGTGGTCTAAACTTATCACCGATGAAAGTGAACTTGCCGGTATGCCGCAAAGCGCCATTGATGCAGCCAAAGCAATGGCACAAGCAAAAGAGCAACAAGGTTATCTATTAACGCTCGATATGCCAAGCTATCTACCTGTTATGACCTATGCTGATAATCGTGAGCTTAGAAAAGAGATGAGTATTGCTTATAGCACTCGAGCCTCTGATCAAGGCCCTAATGCAGGTCAATGGGATAATAGTGAAGTGATGGCGGAAATTTTAGCATTACGCCATGAGTTGGCTCAGTTGCTCGGCTTTAAAAATTATGCCGAAAAATCACTTGCCACTAAGATGGCAGAATCGCCAGAACAAGTACTTAATTTCTTAACTGATTTAGCCTCTCGAGCTCATCCTCAAGGCGAAAAAGAGCTGGCTGAATTAACGCACTTTGCCAAAACACATTATGGTGTGGAGAAATTAGAGCCTTGGGATCTGGCTTACTACAGCGAAAAACAAAAACAACATCTATTCTCCATTGATGACGAACAGTTACGTCCTTACTTCCCAGAGCACCGTGCATTAAGTGGCTTATTCGAAGTGGTTCACCGTATCTATGGTTTAACGGCTAAAGAGCGTCATGATATCGACACTTGGCACGATGATGTACGTTTCTTTGAATTATATGATGAAAGCAACACATTGCGCGGTAGCTTCTATCTTGATTTATACGCTCGTGAACATAAACGCGGTGGTGCTTGGATGGATGATTGCATTGGTAGAATGCGTCATGCTGATGGCACACTACAAAATCCTGTCGCCTATCTTACCTGCAACTTTAATAAACCAGTAGGTGATAAACCCGCACTCTTTACCCATAACGAAGTAACCACGCTATTCCATGAGTTTGGTCATGGTTTACACCACATGCTAACGCAAATTGATACCGCTGATGTATCAGGTATTAATGGCGTACCATGGGATGCGGTTGAGTTACCAAGCCAATTTATGGAAAACTGGTGCTGGGAGCCAGAAGCGTTAGCCTTTATTTCTGGCCATTATGAAACTGGCGAGCCATTACCACAGGCTATGCTTGATAATATGCTCAAAGCAAAAAATTATCAGTCTGCGATGTTTGTATTACGCCAACTAGAATTTGGTCTGTTTGATTTCCGCCTACACGCTGAATATGATCCGGCTAAAGGTGCTCGTATCATGGAAATACTAAATAGCGTAAAAGAGAAAGTCTCGGTAGTACCTGCAACACCTTGGGCGCGATTCCCTCATGCCTTTAGCCATATTTTTGCCGGTGGTTATGCAGCAGGTTATTACAGCTATTTATGGGCTGATGTACTGGCTGCTGATGCCTTCTCTCGCTTCTCTGAAGAGGGCATTTTTAATCGCCAAACAGGTCAATCATTCCTTGATAATATTTTAACCCGTGGTGGTTCAGAAGAGCCAATGGAGCTGTTCAAACGCTTCCGTGGTCGTGAGCCGAAACTTGATGCTATGCTCAAAGGCTACGGCATTAAAGGATGATATGTGAATATCTGTTTACTTTGTGAAGAAGGCGCTGATAACAGCGCCTTATCTGCTTTAGCGCAACGTTGGGGATTAATTCACGACGCCACACAAACTATGGCGTTAGTCTTAACGCCCACTCACCTTGAATTGCGTAAACAAGATGAGCCTAAACTTGGTGGGATCTACGTGGATTTTGTCGCGGGTACTATGGCTCATCGTCGTAAATTTGGCGGTGGTCGTGGTGAAGCGGTAGCAAAAGCAGTAGGTATTAAAAAGGATTATCTACCCGATGTGGTTGATGCAACAGCAGGATTAGGCCGTGATGCCTTTGTATTAGCCTCTATTGGTTGTAACGTAAGAATGGTTGAACGTCATCCTGTGGTGGCTGCATTACTTGAAGATGGCTTGAAACGCGCTTATCTCGATGCAGATATTGGTGAGTGGATGCAACAGCGTATGAAGCTCATTTATGCTTCATCTGCACAGGCACTCACGCAAATTAGCCCTACACCTGATGTAGTCTATCTTGATCCTATGTATCCCCATAAAACCAAAAGCGCATTAGTGAAAAAAGAGATGCGGGTATTCCAATCTCTTGTCGGTGCGGATGAAGATGCTGATGCATTATTAGCACCAGCCATGGCACTGGCTAAAAAACGAGTGGTTGTTAAGCGTCCTGATTATGCTGAGCCGTTAAACAATCAACCCGCACATGCAAGTGTCACCACCAAAAATCACCGTTTTGATATCTATCCTTGTATCTAACCATAGTTGACATCCTCCACGCCCTACAGGACGTGGATCCCTACTGCGTTCAGACTGATGT
>NZ_KV791995.1:0-2078 GCF_001808035.1 Proteus sp. HMSC14B05
ACTGGTGAGTTCGTCATGGAAGAATGGACAAGCCAGAACGGTGAGAAAAAATCAGCGCCGGTAATTATCGTTGATCAATTAGATTTTGGTGGTAACGGTGGTAATCAGGCAGGAAGCCAGAAACCACAGCAGAATCAAGGATGGGGACAACCTCAGCAACCGCAAGCGCCAAAACAAGCATCGAGTAATCAAACACCACAAAGTGAGCCACCTCAAGATTGGGATGATCCTATACCTTTCGCCCCTATCGGACTCCCCTACCCACGACACGCTATTTATGTGATTTAACCAAAGGATATAACTATGAACACACCTGAGAAATTGCAGGATTTTATTTATTATTTAACTAAAGACGCCGCCCGAAATTCATTTGAAGAATGGAGGGAAGATATTGGAATTAGTTATGAACAATACGCCGAAATAAAAGAATGGTTCAAGCAATTTGATATTAAGCCATACGTTTAATTATAGGGCTCAGTGCAAGGATGCAAACAGGAGATAGATACCTCCAACAACTAAACAGAAGAGGATTCAATAATGGCGAACGCTGCTAGATTAAGACTGGGCTTCTCACCTTTAACTAAAAAAATAAGCTTAGCAAAAATGAAAGTCGTCGGCGATGGTCTCTTGGTCAGAGTTGGTAACGATGAAAGAGATGTGACAAATGAAGCCGCACAAATGGTCTGGCAATTAGTAATTGCTGAAGGCGGGGAAATAAATTGGCATAGAGAAGATGGAAAGATCATGAAGCTAAAGGCTGAACTGATTGATGACGACAACTCGCAGGGATGCAATGAAGAGGAATGAATATGAACAGTTTTACACATTATGGGCAATTTATGAAATTTACATTACCAGAACCAGACCCTAAGAATGTTTGCAATCTTTGTGGTGGCCATGTCGGAAAAGATAATTTAATACAAGGTCAGGCGGTAAATATCTGCTTCGATTGCTCAGATTTAGCGAAAGAAATGGCAGATGAAAAGCGTAAGCATATAGCTAAAAAAGAAATAGAACGTATCGCAGCTGTTATTTCTGCTGGTAATAAAGGATTAATTGATTTAGGTATGGCTACTGCTTATATGTACGCCGAACGCTTATATAAAGCTGGATATAGAAAGGTGGAGTGATGAAAGTCTATCTCGACGACGAACGTAAAACGCCAGAGGGATTTGTGCGTGTTTACTGGCCCGATGAAGCCATTAAATTACTTGAAACTGGCGAGGTTGAGTTAATTAGCCTAGACCATGATTTAGGTGATGATGAGCGCGTCACAGGATACGACGTTTTATTATGGATAGAGGAACAGGTTTATTTAAATGGATTTAAAGCACCTGAAATTATTGTTCACTCTTCTAATTCATCAGCGCGTCATAAAATGGAATTAGCAATTGCAAATATTAAAAGGTGGAGTGATGGATAAATCAAGGAAGCAATTTGAGGGGTGGATAAATAAAAACCACCCTAAATGTAGTGGGTATCACAAGGATATTAGGCTTGAGGCGTGGCAAGCATCACGCGAGAGTTTGGAAGTTGAGTTACCAGTTAAAATACCAACTATGGATGATGAATCGTTTGAGGAAGGTTTATGTGAAGGCTATAACAACGCAATAGATGATTTCAAACAAATATTAATCAGCAACGGAGTGAAAATAAAAAATGAATAATGAATATAACAGAGAGCAAATGAAATTAGGCGTTCTATATGCTCGCAATCATTTAATTAGCGCATACAGAGCTAACTTTATAGAGTGTGATGAGAAGCAGTTCGCTTATATCATGGCCCAATTATCTCACATTGCAAAGGAATCTATCGATATTGAATTAATGATGGATAGTGTTTTGTCATGCAATGATGAAGCTGAGAGCTGGATTAAAGAAATTCTAATTAAACATTCTAAATAAATAACCATGCAAATAATCGGATATGTATTACTCATGCTAATACAGGGTTCTGCTGTACCTGTAACGGAAGATATATACACGCAATCGGAATGCAATAAACGCGCTGAATATTTAATGTCAGTGGGGAATGTTGAAGTTATTTGTGGAGAAATATACAGATGAGACAAATTAAA
>NZ_KV791996.1:0-70776 GCF_001808035.1 Proteus sp. HMSC14B05
GGTCGCGGGTTCGAGTCCCGTCCGTTCCGCCAACTATTTAGGGGCGTAGTTCAATTGGTAGAGCACCGGTCTCCAAAACCGGGTGTTGGGAGTTCGAGCCTCTCCGCCCCTGCCAGTTACCAATTAAGTAATAACAAAATTTATACTACTTTGTAGCCCAGTTAATTAACTGGGCTTTTTGTTATATAAAAACCACTATATTTTTCTCCAATCCTTCCAACTCTGCCAATCCTAAATCGTATTTATAACTTTATGTATCATCCAAATGATTAATCTAACATTATTCACATAATATTTTTCTGGGTATTGAGTCTGTTATTAGTAATAACATGTGCTTCAATCATCAATTTTATTACTGATATATCAATTTGACTGAAGCACAATGCTACTGATGGTTGGAGACAGGTTGAGAAAGTAGTTGCTGAATTAACACTTGTTGATCACTGGTATTGAGCCATACAGCAAATAGAGGTTTTTGGATGATCTCTACTGCTGCTGGTGAGAGATCGGGATATAAATCGAGCCAATGAGTAGGTAAAAAAGCAACGGCATTTGTTGTTTTCATTAACTGATAAGCAATCATAGCTGAATTTGTTGTCAAAATAGGTTCTGTTTTTGGTGCAGAGCTATTTTGTGAAAGTGGTGACAAATCAGCACTCCACTCAATTTTGATAAATTGTGCGCTTTGCTGGTTCAGATGTGATGCTCTTTTCATTAGTTGAAATGTGATATTACCAATTACTTTACTTTCCAACTCATCCATTTTGGGTGCTTCTGTAGTAAAAAGCAGATCTAGCTCACGAGCATGAAGCTGCTTTACTAGAGATTGCCTTGTAGAGACTCTAGATTCAATTCTAAGCTCATTTCTTTTTAAGTAAGCCTCTTGTAGCCAAGAGGTTAGATAAGCGTCCCAGAGCGATGCTGTCGCACCAATTGAAAGTTCTGAGTGTTGGGAGGCGTGGCTAATTTCTTTTTTTGCCTGTAACCAGGTATTCATTAATGACTCAGCATAAGGGATAAGCCTTTCTCCAGCGAGTGTTAAGCGAATATTGTTACGATGGCGAGTAAACAAATTTGTCCCAAGTTGGGTTTCTAATTGGCGTATTCTAAAACTGACCGCAGACTGTGTTAAATAAAGAGATTCAGCGGCTCGGCCAAAGTGTCTTGTCTTACTGACTTCCAAAAAGGTTTTCAGTAATTCGGTATCCACATCTATCTCCAAAAAAATTTGTCGTTACGATTTAAATATTTTGTTTTACAGAACCGCATGACTCCCTAATACTCCGCGCCATAAGTATGACGATAGAGAATTAGGAGTGTGTCAGATGGCAGAAAGTTTTATCACGACTAATCGTTTTTTTGACAATAAACATTATCCGCGTGGTTTTTCTCGTCATGGCGATTTCACTATCAAGGAAGCCCAGATATTGGAACGTCATGGTCAAGCTTTCAATGAACTTGATTTAGGCAAACGAGAGCCTGCAACTGAAGCGGAAAAATTATTTGTTGCCATGTGTCGTGGCGAACGAGAAGCAGCTACTGTTGAAGAAAAAATTTGGAAGAAATATACCAGTCGTATAAGTCGTCCAAAACGTTTTCATACCTTATCGGGTGGAAAGCCACAGCTCGATCCATCTGATGACTATACCGATTCTGATGATTAATATCATTAGTTTTAATTTAAAAGGGGCGTATTTCGCTCCTTTTTTACTTACCCTTCTAACTGTTTTTGTAAATAGATCATCAGTCTATCCATGGCGCGAAAACTCAACGCTTCAATAAGATGATTTCGTTGTATTTTTTGCTCATTCTCAAGATCGGCAATAGTTCTCGAAACTCTTAAAATTTTATGCCATGCACGAATAGATAAGCCTAATTTATTCAATGTCTCTTCAAGAAAGAGTGCATCTTCGGTATGTAATTGACAAAAATGTTCAATCTCTTTACTTGATAAATAAGTATTAAGCTTGCCACTTCGCTGGAACTGACGTTCCCTGGCTTGTAAAACTCGAGCTCGTATGATGCTACTCGATTCATTTGTATGGGTCGATTGTAGTAGTGCACCTTGAGGTAATAATGGCATTTCAACGGATAAGTCAAACCTATCTAAAAAAGGTCCCGATACTTTGCTTAAATAACGTAATACTTGTTTTACGGGCGTTCGATTATGAGTACCTTGATAGTGCCCTGTAGGACTTGGATTTAATGCACCGACAAGTAACACATTTGCGGGATAGCTAATTTTGGCTTTAGCGCGTGAAATGGTAATTTTGCGCGCATCAAGAGGCTCTCTAAGTGCATCTAACACACGTCTATCAAATTCCGGCAATTCATCTAAAAATAAAATGCCATGATGTGCAAGTGTAATTTCACCGGGTTTAGGAATAGATCCACCTCCGGTTAAAGCAACGGCAGATGCCGTATGATGAGGTGCTCTAAAAGGACGTAAAGGCCATTTACCATCATGATGTATCGTATTTGATAGGCTACTGATAATTAATACATCAAGGGCTTCTTTAGCTGTAAGTGGAGGTAAGAGAGTATTAATGCGTTGCGCCAACATTGTTTTTCCTGTGCCGGGAGGGCCAAGAAATAAAATGTTGTGATTTCCTGCTGCTGTGATTTCTGCAGCTCTTTTTGCGTTATTTTGTCCAATAATATCACTAATATCTTTATTATTTTGGTTTTCAATTGTTTTGTGATTAATATTGTTTTTAGCTTCAATTAATGGAGTGTTATTTTCTAAATGATGACAAATATCCAAAAGATGGCTAGCTAATAACGCGGATTTATTAGGTAAGAGCGAAACTTCTGATTGATGTTCAATAGAAATGATAGATATTCTATTATCTTTGTTGGCGCTTAAAATTGAGGGAATAACCGCATTCACTTTTTGTAATTTACCGGAAAGTGCAAGCTCACCGATAAATTCATAACTATTTAATTTATCAGAGATTAATTGCTCTGAGGCAATTAAGATAGCTAACGCAATGGGTAAATCATAGCGGGCTCCTTCTTTAGGTAAATCAGCGGGTGAAAGATTAATCGTAATTCTTTTTGCTGGATAACTATATCCACTATTTATTAATGCGCTTCTTACCCTATCTTTCGCTTCTTTTACGACAGTTTCAGGTAAACCAACTAAAGTGAGTCCTGGTAATCCCTGGCTAATATGAGCCTCAATAGTAATAAGTGGTGCAGAGATCCCTAATGAGGCTCGCGTATATATTACTGCTAATGCCATTTTTTTATTCTCCATTATTTTCTCTCTTTTTAATTTATTTTTATTAAGGTGTTAAATAAGAAGTTAATTAAATGAGAGATATCTCGTAAATATTTAATTTATTGAAAAATATAGAAAATAAATAAAGTTAAAAAATAATTATTGGATAAAAAATTATTATTTATACGAAACTTTTTATTTTTGAATTTAATTATTTCTATTAACAGAACAAATAGTAAATTAATGGTTTTTCTTTCAGTATTAACCACTGCAATATAATTATTAAGTAGTGTTATATTCTGGTGCGTGACGGAGAGATAAAAATAGCTATATGTTTCATGTGGTTAGAATTATTTTAAAAATAATCATTGTCAACATGAAAATATCATGGTAACTCTAAAAGGACAGAGTGAAAGAGAACACAACACATACTATTTTTTACTACAGAAAAAGAATTTTAATATTATGAATACTATCGTCCTAGTGATTAGCCTAATTATTGTCAGCGTGGTGGTGATTATTAACCCACTGTGCGGGGCTGCACTAGGACGAAGAAAGGCTAACTAAACTAGCCGGATCTCAGAAAAACCCCCGCACCGAAAGGCGCGGGGGTTTTTTTTGAGCCAAGGTTTTTAAAGAGAATAAAAAAGAAAATAAATTAATATTAAACAAGAAGTTAAGACGCAGGGTGAAAGAATGAATGGAGCACAGTGGTTAGTTCAAGCATTACGAAAACAGCGAGTGGAAACGGTCTTTGGTTATCCTGGCGGTGCGATTATGCCTGTGTATGACGCACTCTATGATGGCGGTGTCGAACATGTTTTGTGTCGTCATGAGCAGGGAGCCGCTATCGCTGCTATCGGATTTGCTCGTTCTACCGGTACAACTGGTGTCTGTATCGCGACATCAGGCCCAGGCGCTACTAATGTCATCACAGGTCTTGCTGATGCATTGTTAGATTCTGTGCCTGTTGTTGCTATCACAGGGCAAGTTGCTTCAAATTTAATCGGGACAGATGCTTTTCAAGAGGTGGATGTACTTGGGCTCTCTTTAGCATGCACCAAACATAGTTTTCTGGTTTCTGATGTGAATGAACTGCCAAGAGTCGTATCAGAAGCATTTTCGATCGCTAAGCAAGGGCGTCCAGGCCCTGTGTTAATTGATATTACTAAAGATGTGCAATTAGCAGATGCTTCACATTTAGCTGATTATCCATTGCCACAAGAGCAAGAGTTTCCCTATCCCGAACACGAAATCGCGCAGGCTCTGCAGATGTTAGCACAAGCGAAAAAGCCGATTTTGTATGTTGGGGGCGGTGTAGCAATGAGCCAAGGTGTTGAGGCGCTAAGATCGTTTGTAAAACAGACGCAAATCCCCGTTGTTTCGACATTGAAAGGGTTAGGTTGTGCTAATGCATTTGATGCCAATTATTTAGGTATGTTGGGTATGCATGGTACAAAAGCTGCTAATTATGCCGTTCAACGTAGTGATTTATTAATTGCTGTAGGCGCTCGTTTTGATGATCGCGTAACGGGTCGTTTAAATACTTTTGCACCCAATGCAAAAGTGATCCATATCGATATCGATTACGCAGAGCTTAATAAATTAAAACAAGCCCATATTGCTTTGTTAGGTGATGCCAAAGTGTTATTACCTAAGTTATCTCAACCGTTAGCTATTGAGGCATGGCAAGAAGAGGTACAGCAATTAATCGCTGAATATGCTTGGCGCTATGATCATCCCGGTGAAGCAATTTATGCTCCTTTGTTGTTAAAACAGTTATCTGATGCTAAGCCTGAAAATAGCATTGTGACAACAGATGTTGGACAGCACCAAATGTGGTCAGCACAGCATATGACATTTGATGCGCCAGAAAATTTTATTACTTCTAGTGGGTTAGGCACGATGGGATTTGGTATCCCCGCGGCTATTGGTGCGCAAATAGCTAGACCTGATGCGTGTGTTATCTGTGTCTCTGGTGACGGCTCTTTTATGATGAATGTGCAGGAGTTAGGCACCATTAAACGTAAGCAATTACCTATTAAATTGGTGTTATTGGATAACCAGCGGCTTGGTATGGTACGCCAATGGCAAGAGCTGTTTTTTGAGCAACGTTATAGTGAAACCATTTTAACGGACAACCCTGATTTTGTTGCTTTGGCAAAAGCTTTTGATATTCCGGGGCAGCGTATTACAGAAAAAGCACAGGTTGCTGAAGCAATTAAATGTTTATTAACCAGTGATGGCCCTTATTTATTACAGGTATCTATCGATGATGCAGAGAATGTCTGGCCTTTAGTCCCGCCGGGCGCAAGCAATGATGAGATGATGGAGAAATCAAAATGAACCAACACAATATCACAATTGAAGCCCGTTTTTGTCCAGAGATCTTAGAACGTATCTTGAGAGTTATCCGCCACCGTGGTTTTCATATATGCTCAATGAATATGAATATCACAGAAAGTAACTATATTAATTTAGCTCTGACTGTGAGCAGTCAACGACCTGTTGATCTTTTATGTAGCCAGTTAACAAAGTTAGCTGATGTTGCAGGTATTCAGGTCTTACATCAACAACAAAAAGAAAAATTACAATTCATAAGTGCACTTAGTGCCATGTAAGGATAGAAGAATGACAAAGCAAGCTGATTATATTTGGTTCAACGGTGAAATGGTTCCATGGGCTGAGGCAAAAGTACATGTCATGTCTCACGCACTACATTATGGAACGTCTGTATTTGAAGGAGTACGTTGCTACGATTCCCATAAAGGGCCTGTCGTTTTTCGCCATCGTGAGCATATGCAACGATTGCATGATTCTGCCAAAATTTATCGTATGCCTGTCGCGCAAAGTGTTGATGAGTTAATGGAAGCTTGTCGCGAAACATTGCGCAAAAACCAGTTAGTCAGCGCTTATATTCGTCCTTTAGTTTTTATTGGTGATGTCGGAATGGGGGTTAATCCACCAGAAGGTTATAAAACCGATATCATTATTGCTGCATTCCCATGGGGGGCATATTTAGGTGAAGAGGCGTTAGATAAAGGGATTGATGCGATGGTTTCTTCTTGGCATCGAGCAGCACCTAATACTATTCCTACGGCTGCCAAAGCAGGAGGTAATTATCTCTCTTCATTGTTAGTGGGCAGTGAAGCTCGTCGCCATGGTTATCAAGAAGGGATTGCATTAGATGTTCATGGTTATCTTTCTGAAGGGGCTGGTGAGAACTTATTTGAAGTAAAAGATGGCGTTATTTTTACTCCTCCATTTACCTCATCTGCGCTACCGGGGATCACTCGCGACGCAATTATTAAATTAGCGAAAGATCTCGGTTATGAAATTCGTGAACAAGTCCTGTCTCGAGAATCTCTCTATCTTGCTGATGAAGTGTTTATGTCTGGTACCGCTGCAGAAATTACACCAGTTCGTAGCGTTGATGGTATTCAAGTTGGTATTGGTCGCTGTGGTCCAGTAACAAAAGCTATTCAGAAAGCTTTCTTTGGTTTGTTTACGGGTGAAACCGAAGACAAATACGGCTGGTTAGATCCTGTCAATCCATAATCATAATTAAATACATTTATTGAGCGAGTAGTTCGTTCCCTACTCGCTGTTATTATCGCAGGAGTGTGAAAAATGCCTAAATACCGTTCAGCAACAACGACACATGGTCGCAACATGGCTGGCGCCCGCGCATTATGGCGTGCAACAGGAATGACTGACGCTGATTTTGGTAAACCTATTATCGCAGTTGTAAATTCATTTACTCAATTTGTACCCGGTCATGTGCATTTGCGGGATTTAGGAAAACTGGTTGCAGAGCAAATTGAAGCTGCGGGTGGTGTGGCTAAAGAATTTAATACTATTGCGGTGGATGACGGTATCGCGATGGGACATGGTGGCATGCTTTATTCGTTACCTTCCCGTGAGTTAATTGCTGATTCTGTGGAATATATGGTCAATGCACATTGTGCAGATGCCATGGTATGTATTTCTAACTGCGACAAAATCACACCGGGTATGCTGATGGCGTCTTTACGCTTAAATATCCCAGTCATTTTTGTTTCTGGTGGACCGATGGAAGCGGGTAAAACCAAGCTTTCTGATCAATTGATCAAGTTAGATCTGGTTGATGCGATGATCCAAGGGGCTAATCCTAATGTCAGTGATGCTGATAGTGAACAAATTGAGCGTTCTGCTTGCCCTACATGTGGATCATGCTCTGGTATGTTTACGGCAAACTCAATGAATTGTTTGACTGAAGCGTTAGGATTATCGCAACCGGGTAATGGTTCATTATTAGCAACCCATGCTGATCGTAAAACATTATTTATTAATGCGGGTAAGCGTATTGTTGAATTAACTAAACGTTATTACGAACAAGATGATCTATCTGCATTACCACGTAATATCGCTAAAAAAGAAGCATTTGAAAATGCGATGATCTTAGATATCGCCATGGGGGGATCAACAAATACCGTTTTACATCTATTAGCTGCCGCGCAAGAAGGTGATGTTGATTTTAAGATGGAAGATATCGACAGACTTTCTCGCCAAGTTCCTCATTTATGTAAGGTGGCACCAAGTACCCAAAAATATCATATGGAAGATGTGCACCGAGCAGGTGGGGTGATGGGGATTTTAGGTGAATTAGACAGAGCAGGATTACTTAATCGTAATGTTAATAATATCTTAGGCTTAAGTTTGCCTGAAACATTAGCACAATATGATGTGATGCTAAGCCAAGATGAGCAAGTGAAATCAATGTACCAAGCCGGTCCCGCAGGTATTCGTACCACAAAAGCTTTTTCACAAGATTGCCGTTGGCCGACTTTAGATACCGATCGTGAACAGGGGTGTATCCGAAGTAAAGCGCATGCTTATAGCCAAGATGGTGGTTTGGCCGTGTTATCAGGTAATTTAGCGCAAGATGGTTGCATTGTTAAAACCGCGGGTGTGGATGAAGATAATTTAGTGTTTAGTGGCCCTGCTAAAGTATACGAAAGCCAAGATGATGCGGTAGAGGCAATTTTAGGTGGCAAGGTCGTTGCGGGTGATGTGGTCATTATCCGTTATGAAGGCCCGAAAGGGGGGCCCGGTATGCAAGAAATGCTCTATCCAACCTCATATTTAAAATCAATGGGATTAGGCAAAGCGTGCGCATTAATCACGGATGGACGTTTTTCTGGTGGAACCTCGGGGTTATCTATCGGACACGTTTCACCGGAAGCGGCAAATGGTGGGATCATTGGTTTAGTGGAAGAAGGGGATATTGTTGATATCAATATTCCAAATCGCGAAATTAACTTACGGGTAGATGAGAAAACACTAGCAGCCCGTCGTGAAGCACAACTTGCTCGTGGAGATAAAGCGTGGACACCTAAAGATAGGCAGCGCCAAGTCTCTTTTGCTTTACGTGCCTACGCGTCTTTAGCAACCAGTGCAGACAAAGGTGCTGTACGTGACAAATCTAAACTAGGGGGCTAACTCATGGCAGCCTTTAGACCTTTAACTTCAGCACCCAGTAGTGCTGAATATTTAAAAGCCGCATTAAGTGCGCCTGTTTATGAAGCTGCTGTCGTGACACCTTTGCAAGAGATGGCAAAAATTTCTCAGCGTTTAGAAAATACCATTTTAGTTAAACGAGAAGACCGACAACCGGTGCATAGCTTTAAACTGCGTGGCGCTTATAACATGATTGCAGGGTTAACGCCGGAGCAAAAGGCAAAAGGGGTGGTTACTGCATCAGCGGGAAATCATGCCCAAGGGGTGGCGTTATCAGCTAATCGAATGGGCGTAAAAGCATTAATTGTGATGCCTATTGCAACGGCGGATATCAAAGTGGATGCCGTACGCCAGTTTGGTGGTGAAGCATTGTTGTATGGGGCTAACTTTGATGAAGCAAAAGCAAAAGCCATCGCTTTGGCAAAAGAGATGGGATATACCTTTGTGCCTCCTTTTGATCATCCCGCCGTGATTGCAGGGCAAGCAACATTAGCAATGGAGCTGTTACAACAGGACGTCCATCTTGATCGTATTTTTGTACCTGTTGGCGGCGGCGGTTTAATTGCTGGGGTTGCTGTATTAATTAAACAACTGATGCCTGAAATAAAGATCATTGGTGTTGAGGCGGAAGATGCTGCTTGTTTAAAAGCAGCGTTAGAAGCAGGACATCCTGTTGAATTACCTCGCGTTGGATTATTTGCCGAAGGTGTTGCTGTCAAACGTATTGGCGATGAAACCTTCCGTTTATGCCAAAAGTATGTTGATGATGTGATAACCGTTGATAGTGATGCAATTTGTGCCGCAGTAAAAGATCTGTTTGAAGACGTACGCGCTATTGCAGAGCCTTCTGGTGCTTTAGCATTAGCAGGGCTAAAAAAATATGTTGAGGAGCATCAGATCAAAGGGGAACGTTTAGCCCACGTACTTTCTGGCGCTAATGTCAATTTCCATGGCTTACGTTATGTTTCGGAACGTTGTGAACTAGGTGAAAAACGAGAAGCGCTATTTGCCGTTACAATTCCCGAACAAAAGGGTAGTTTTTTGCGTTTTTGCCAAATTTTAGGACAACGTGTTGTTACTGAATTTAACTATCGTTATAGCGATGCCGATCCAGAAAATGCACGTATTTTTGTCGGTGTGCGTTTAAGCCAAGGGCTACAAGAGCGTAAGGAAATCGTGCAACAGCTAACGGAGGCGGGTTATCAAGTCTCCGATCTCTCCGATGATGAGATGGCAAAATTGCATGTGCGTTATATGGTCGGTGGTCGCCCTAATCAGCCATTAAAAGAGCGTCTGTTTAGCTTTGAGTTTCCAGAAGCACCGGGTGCATTAATGAAGTTTCTTAAAACATTAGGGACTTACTGGAATATTACGCTATTTCATTACCGAAGCCATGGTACTGATTATGGCCGTGTGCTGGTGGCGTTTGAGTTACCTGAAACGGAAGGGCGTTTTGAACGACATTTAGATGCGTTAGGTTATGAATATCATGATGAGACAGGAAATCCGTCTTTTCAGTTATTTCTTTCACCACAAACAGCCAGCTTAGTGGTGGAGTAGGCGCCAAAACGCACTGATCACAGGCTCTTGAAGGCGTTTGTGTAAACCACAAACGCCAAGTTCAAAGGGTTCTACCAGCGATATATTATCGAGCAAAGAGATACGGTTTCGTACCGGCTCAGGGCAGTTATCGACGACAACTTGCGGAATAAGTGCGATACCACAACCAAGAGCAACCATTGAAACAATCGCTTCATGCCCTGAAACAGTGGCATAAATAAGAGGATTTTGAATTCGATGGCGTTTAAACCATAAAGCAATGCGCTGTCGTGATGGGCCGTGTTCAGGAATGATAAAGGGAATATTGAGCCAATCCGGTTTTTCTTGTGTAGCAAGGTGTCGAACATTACCCGGTAGAGCAGGGGCAATAAGAACTAAGGGGATCTCGCCTATTTTCTCAAAGCAGATATTTTCAGGCAACTTCTCTGGTTTTCCTGCAATACCTAAATCGGCTTCATCTGAGATAACTTTATCCACAGCATCTGCGGCATCACCGGTAGTCAATTTTATCTCGACTAAGGGATTTTCCGCACGAAAACGGTCAAGGATCGGCGGAAGGTGACTATAAGCTGCAGTGACTGAACAAAATAGACGTAGCTCTCCAGACAAGCTGGGACTGTTCTGGTTTAGCGTATGTTTGAGTTGCTTATATTGCAATAAGGTGTGTTGAGCATAACGTTTAAGTTGTTCCCCTGCATCAGTCAGTGTGACTTGGCGGTTATCACGCAAAAAAAGTGGATGCCCTAGTTGTTCTTCAAGACGCTGGATCTGACGTGAAAGCGTGGATGGACTGACATGCATGGCTTGCGCAGTCTTGGTGAAATGGCAACTTTCAGCAAGATGTAAGAAGAGTTTGAGATCGCGAATATCCATGGTCAGCCGCCTAGGTAAATAGTAAAAATAACGTTGCATTTATTGCAACATCATCTTGTAAATATATCAATTTAAGCAATGGCTTTCATCCCCTATAGTAAAGTCATGCAATACCTCACCGAGAGTGGGGATAACAATAGCAAACATATACACAACGATTTGGGAGTCGCTCATGGCCAATTATTTTAATACATTGAATCTGCGTCAGCAGTTGTCGCAACTGGGTAAATGTCGCTTTATGTCTCGTGACGAATTTGCCGATGAGGCTAATTATCTAAAAGGTAAAAAAGTCGTTATTGTTGGCTGTGGTGCACAAGGTTTAAACCAAGGTTTAAATATGCGTGATTCAGGACTGGATATCGCCTACGCATTACGCCAAGAGGCTATTGATGAAAAGCGTGCTTCATGGCGTCGTGCCACTGAAAATGGTTTTGAAGTAGGAACCTATGAAGCATTGATCCCGCAAGCCGATTTAGTGGTTAACTTAACGCCGGATAAACAGCACTCCGCCGTTGTTCAAGCCGTTCAACCACTGATGAAGTCAGGCGCCGCTTTGGGGTATTCTCATGGGTTTAATATCGTTGAAGTGGGTGAAAAAATTCGTGACGATATTACCGTTGTGATGGTTGCGCCAAAATGTCCAGGTACTGAGGTGCGCGAAGAGTATAAGCGTGGTTTTGGTGTACCTACCCTAATTGCTGTTCACCCAGAAAATGATGCTAAAGGTGAAGGTATGGCCATTGCGAAAGCATGGGCGGCAGCCACAGGTGGACATCGTGCGGGAGTGTTGGAATCATCTTTTGTTGCGGAAGTAAAATCAGACCTGATGGGCGAACAAACTATCCTGTGTGGTATGTTACAAGCCGGCTCTCTGCTGTGTTATGACAAAATGGTTGCTGAAGGTGTTGAACCGGGCTATGCAGGTAAGCTTATCCAGTTTGGTTGGGAAACGATTACAGAAGCTCTGAAACAAGGTGGTATTACCTTGATGATGGATAGATTATCTAATCCTGCCAAAATGCGTGCTTATGCTTTATCAGAGCAATTAAAAGAGATTATGGCACCACTGTTTGCTAAACATATGGATGATATTATTTCAGGTAAATTCTCTGAAACCATGATGGCAGATTGGGCAAATGATGATAAAAACTTGCTGACATGGCGTGAAGAAACGGGTGCAAGCGCATTTGAAAATTATCCTGAATATGAAGGTAAAATCAGCGAGCAAGAGTATTTTGATCATGGCGTATTGATGGTTGCGATGGTTAAAGCGGGTGTTGAGCTGGCGTTTGATACAATGATTGAAGCTGGCATTATCGCTGAGTCTGCCTATTATGAGTCACTGCATGAATTGCCATTAATCGCGAATACGATTGCGCGTAAACGTCTGTATGAAATGAATGTGGTTATTTCAGATACCGCAGAGTACGGTAACTATCTGTTCTCTTTTGCTGCCGTGCCGATGTTAAAAGAGTTTATGACGAGGTTGCAAAGTGGCGATTTAGCGAAGCATGTTCCAGATAGTGGGACAGATAATGCTCAATTGCGTGATATCAATGAAGCCATTCGTCAGCACCCTATTGAGATTGTCGGTAAGAAATTAAGAGGGTATATGACGGATATGAAAAAGATTGCTGTTGCCAACTAATTTTTCGTCGCTTTTTACGCGATAAGTGCGTTGGCTGCACTCGGTTACCCAAGTCACATACTAATGTATGCTCCTTGGGATAACCTCCTTTGCCGCCTTCTTCTCACGCAAATAGCTTAGAAAAATAAGTACTAATATATTTTAAAAGATAAAACAGAATATTTATTATCTTGAAATAGATAGCTTAGAAAAATAAGTGCTAAATATATTTTAAAAAGATAAAACCACATATCTATCAATTTGATATGTGGTTTTTATTTAAATAAATCAGAATGTGAGCCAGTTCTGTCAAAATGAACAGTATCATTGTCTATTTTATAAATAAGTAGCCAATCAGGTTCGATATGAAGATCTCGACGAGGCTTCCAGTTTCCTGTTAATGGATGATCTTTCAATTGAGCAGGTAGTCGTTTTCCTTGCACTAATAGTAATATAATCTCTTTTAGTTTATTAATATCCTTTCCTCGCTTTTCTGCGAGTTTTAAGTCTTTTTTAAATTGTCCTGAATAACTCACTTTTCGCATTTAGATATCCAATTTTTTGAATAAATCATGGGCATCTTCAGCATAAAAAACATCATCACCTTTATCTGTTTTTGCAAAAGTGTTTAATGTTTTTTCATTTGGTTGTGTTTGATTACTTTCCACATAAACTCGAATGAGATCTCTTAAGATTTGAGAGGCTGGTCTGTGTTTATTTCGAGCTATTGCAACAAAAGCCTCTTTGAGCTCTATATCAACTTTAGTGGCTATTAATTCGCTTTTTATACTCATAATATACACCTCCATATTTGTTTGAATATTATACAAAGTAAAACTTTATTAAACAAGGTTAAACTTCCTTTACCTAGAGAAATAAAGCTCAAAAAACTGAACCATTTTCCTATGCGCTTTCTGCTACAATGACTCCCCGTGATATTCTTGGTTAATGAAGTTTGGAAAAATTATGCGATTAAATCCCGGTCAGCAAAAAGCAGTTGAATATGTGTCAGGTCCTTGTCTGGTCTTGGCGGGGGCCGGCTCGGGTAAAACACGGGTGATAACCAATAAAATTGCTTACCTTATTCGTCAATGCCGTTATTCTGCTAAGCAGATTGCTGCGGTGACTTTTACCAATAAAGCGGCGCGTGAAATGAAAGAGCGTGTTGCTCAAACATTGGGAAAACAAGAGGCGAAAGGATTAATGATCTCGACCTTCCATACATTAGGATTGGAGATTATTAAGCGAGAATACAAAGCATTAGGCATAAAATCCAACTTTTCTTTGTTTGATGATCAAGACCAATCCGCATTATTAAAAGAATTAACGGTAGATTTATTAGAAGAAGATAAAGATTTGCTATCACAGTTAAAGAGTCAAATCTCTAACTGGAAAAATGACATGCTCACACCTGAGCAAGTGATTGGTAGAGCACAATCGCAGCAAGATCATACTTTTGCCGAGTGCTTTCGACGTTATGAGCAACATTTACTAAGCTGTAATGTATTGGATTTTGATGACTTAATCAGTAAGCCTACCTTGCTATTACGTACTAATGAAGAAGTAAGGGCGCGCTGGCAACAGCGTATTCGTTATCTGCTGGTGGATGAATATCAAGATACCAATACAAGCCAATATGAGTTGGTGAAATGGTTAGTGGGTGAAAGAGCTCGTTTCACTGTGGTGGGAGATGATGATCAGTCTATTTATTCATGGCGTGGTGCGCGTCCCCAAAATCTGGTGTTATTGCAAAAAGATTTCCCACAGCTAAATGTGATCAAACTGGAACAAAATTATCGCTCATCAGGGCGTATTTTAAAATCAGCTAATATTTTAATTGAAAATAATCCCCATGTATTTGAAAAACGGCTGTTTTCAGAATTAGGTTATGGGGATGAGCTACGAGTATTAACCGCTAATAATGAAGAGCATGAAGCTGAGCGTGTAGCGGGGGAACTGATTGCCCATCATTTTATTAATAAAACTAATTATAAAGATTACGCAATACTCTATCGAGGTAATCACCAGTCGCGTATTTTTGAAAAGTATTTGATGCAAAATCGCATTCCTTATCGCATTTCGGGTGAAACCTCGTTTTTTTCCCGTGAAGAGATCAAGGATATTTTGGCTTACTTAAGAGTGATCACTAATCCGGATGATGATGCTGCATTCTTACGTATCGTCAATAAGCCTCGTCGTGAAATAGGCCCGATGACTATCCAAAAGTTGGGGGAGTGGGCTAAAGTCCGTGATAAAAGCTTATTTAATGCCTGTTTTGACTTGGGATTAAGCCAAACGTTAACAGGGCGAGGTTTAAGTGCATTACAGGCTTTTTCACAGTGGATGGCGCGAATTGTACAACAATCAGAGCGTGAGCCTTTGCTTGCTGTACGTGATTTGCTTCATGAAATGGATTATGAAAGTTGGTTATATGAAACCTCTAGTAGCGCGAAAGCGGCTGAAATGAGAATGAAAAATATTAACCAGCTTTTTTCTTGGATGAGTGAAATGCTTGAGGGGGATGAGTTACATGAACCCATGACGCTCTCTCAAGTGGTCAACCGTTTTACTCTGCGCGATATGATGGAGCGTGGCGAAACCGATGAAGAGTTAGATCAAGTGCAATTAATGACGCTTCACGCCTCAAAAGGACTGGAATTTCCACATGTTTTTCTGGTTGGCATGGAAGAGGGGATCTTGCCTCATCAAAGTAGTATCGATGAAGATAACGTTGAAGAAGAGCGGCGTTTAGCTTATGTCGGTATTACTCGAGCACAAAAGACATTAACTTTCACATTATGTAAAGAGCGGCGTCAATACGGTGAATTAATTCGTCCAGAGCCCAGTCGTTTTCTATATGAATTGCCTCAAGACGATCTCCATTGGGATACCAATAAAAAGAAAGTGTTAAGTGCTCAAGAAAAGCAAGAAAAAGGGCAAAAAGGGGTCGCTGGGCTTAAAGCGATGTTGGCGAGACATAAACCTTAGCTGTCTGTCAGTAAAAAATAAAATCCCTTACTTGCATGATAAGTAAGGGATTATTTTGAATCTAGTTAGACGTTTTAACCTATGCGTGAGTTATTTTGCTCTTCAAGCATTAATGGCCAATGAACGTAGCTTTGTAACTGTATCTCTTCATGAAGATTTTCCGCACGTAAAGGATGTTCAGCGATCCATTGATGTGGCAAGGTAATGATTAATTTTTCATCTTCAGTACGTAAACGCAGTGCAGGTAAAGTATCATCACGACGACGACTGGCAAAAATAATTGCTAGGCGAAGTAAACGTACCAAGCGGTATGCTTGATTTATCGGTAGCGCATTTTGCTGATTCAAAGGTGCGAGATCGATAATCCCCTTCTGATTTCTTAAAAATGAGGCGATTAAACGTCGTTGCGCGGGTGTATAACCAGGTAAATCAAGGTGAGAAACTAAATAACTGGCATGTGAAGGCGCTTGGCGAAAATCAACACTTAAGCCGATTTCATGTAAGGCACAAGCGCTGGAAAGTAGCTCTCGACAGCGATTATCTAATTGCCAACTTTTACTGACTTGAATGAAAAAATGCTCTGCTAATTGTTGAACACGATGGGCTTGCTCAATATCAATTTGGAAACGGCGCTGAATATTACGCAAAGTACGTTGACGAATATCTTGCTCAATAGGTAAATGCAACATACCGTAGACTAAGCCTTCACGTAGTGCACCACCGGCTAAGATCATATTTTCAATATGCAGGGTTTCAAAAATAGCGATCAGAATGGCTAATCCGCTAGGGAAAACAAGCGCTCTTTCGAAAGTAAGGCCTTCGATTTCTAACTCTTCAAGCTTGCCACACTCAATGGCTTTTTGTTTCAGTCGCTCTAATTTAGGTAAGGTAATTAATTCATCCATTCCTTGAGCAATCATGATCTCTTGTAATGCTTGAACGGTGCCCGATGCCCCCACACAAACCTGCCAACCTTGTTGGATAAGTTTTTCTGCCACAGGTGCAAGGATAGCTTTTGCTGCCTGTTGTGCTTGAGCAAAGTTTTCTTCTGTTAATGAGCGATCGCTAAAATAGCGCTCTAGCCATGTTACACAACCCATGCTCAAACTCATTAGCTGTGTCGTTTTAGCCCCCGTACCGGTGACTAATTCTGTGCTACCGCCACCAATATCTACCACCAAGCGCTGTTCTGCACCACCCGTTGTATGGGCAACACCACGATAGATAAGGCGTGCTTCTTCCTCACCACTGATAACATGAACCGTATTGCCTAATATTTCAGACGCTTTAGCGACGAAAATATCTGCATTTTTAGCAATACGTAAGGTCGCAGTTGCAACGACTCGGATTTGTTCTGCGGGAATATCTCTGAGATATTCAGAAAACAGTCGCAAGCATTGCCAACCACGCTCCATAGCCTGCTCTGACAGCTCGTTTTCTTTATTTAGGCCAGCAGCAAGTCTGACTTTACGTTTAACGCGAGATAATACTTGGATAGATCCCGCGATCTCACGAACGACTAACATATGAAAGCTGTTAGAGCCTAAATCGATAGCAGCATAAAGTGATGAGGATTTCAGCATAATTTATGAGTGACTCGGGCGTTTATTACGGTTATTACGTTGAGTATTATTTCCTCTACGAGGTGCCGAATTATTACGACGAGGCTGACCTTGACGAGGACGATGACGACGTTTTGGCTCAGGTAAATCAGTTAATAATGCATCACTGTTATATTTACTAACAGGAATAGCATGTTGAATATAGGTCTCAATCGCCGGTAAATTCAACGCGTATTCTTCACAGGCTAAGCTAATTGAGTTACCACTTTTACCCGCACGTCCAGTTCTACCTATACGGTGTACATAATCTTCACAGTCATCAGGTAAATCATAGTTAAAGACATGTGTTACAGAAGGTATATGAAGACCACGAGCTGCAACATCGGTTGCCACAAGAATATCAATATTACCTTGGGTAAAATCTTCTAGGATACGCAGACGTTTTTTCTGTGGCACGTCACCTGTTAATAGACCTACGCGGTGTCCATCTGCGGCAAGATGCGCCCAAATATCATCACAACGATGTTTGGTGTTAGCAAAAATAATACAGCGCTCTGGCCACTCTTCTTCAATTAAGGTTTGCAGAAGACGCATTTTTTCTTCATTAGAAGGATAGAACAGCTCTTCTTTTATGCTAAACCCAGTTTTTTGTTCAGGTTCAACTTCTACATATTCAGGGTTATTCATCTGCTCGAAAGCTAACTCTCTGACACGATATGAGAGTGTGGCGGAAAAGAGCATATTCATACGCTCTGCGGCATTTGGCATGCGACGGAATAACCAGCGAATATCTTTAATAAAGCCCAGATCGTACATTCTGTCTGCTTCATCAAGTACGACAACTTGAATAGCGTTAAGATTAATGTGACCTTGTTTTACATAGTCAATTAAACGGCCCGTGGTACCGATAACGATATCTACACCGTTATTTAATACTTTAAGTTGTTCGTCATAGCCATCTCCACCATAGGCTAGACCCATTTTAACACCAGTGCTTTGTGCTAAAGGTTGTGCATCTGTATAAATTTGCACAGCTAATTCGCGCGTTGGCGCCATAATCAGTGCACGAGGTTGATTCTTTTCATGCCCTTCTTTTGCAGGGTGAGTTAAAAGATAATGAAACGTCGAGGTTAAAAACGCCAACGTTTTTCCTGTTCCTGTTTGGGCTTGCCCAGCAATGTCATGACCTTTTACAGTGATAGGTAACGTCAATGCCTGAATTTGTGTACAATTAGAGAACCCTTTTTTCTCAAGGGCTTCTATCACTTTTGGATGCAAGGCGAAGTCGGAAAACTTCTTTTCTGTCAAATATGTTTTGCTCATAATGTAATAGAATATCAGTTATAGGTTGCATTACAAAAGGATATCCGCTGAAATGCTGATAGTCTTTTGTTATTTAATGTTACACTGGTACGGTCAATATTATTCTTTGGAGTAGAACAATGAGCGATAAAATCCTTCACTTATCTGACAACACATTCGATGTTGATGTATTACAAGCAACCGGCCCCGTGCTCGTTGATTTCTGGGCTGAATGGTGCGGCCCATGTAAAATGATTGCTCCTATTCTAGATGAAGTTGCAACAGAATACGCGGGTAAATTAACAGTTGCGAAGCTAAATATCGATGAAAACCCTGCGACAGCACCAAAATACGGTATTCGTGGTATCCCTACACTGATTTTATTCAAAAATGGTGCAGTTGCTGCGACTAAAGTTGGTGCATTGTCAAAGACTCAATTAAAAGAGTTCTTAGACGAAAACATCTAATTTGATTTAAAGCACCAAAATAACGAAGGACGTTTAGATCTTGTTGGTATTTCTGTTACTGACCGCTAGACGTCCGCTTCGAAGCATGATAAGTTAGCGCCACTTACTTACATAATATAGCGGATTTTATTGGTCATATGATATGACATGGTTAATAAGTCTGAGATATTAAATATCAGGTTCAGATTGTTAGAGCTTTGATATAAACTATTTGAATATTGTATTTGAATAAACTATAAGTAATCTGAATTCATCTAACCAGTCCGGTTGTCTTAGAATAATCTATAGTATTCAAGGAATATAATTTTTCTATATATGTTCCTAACCCATAACTGAAAGTACAATCATCTTGTTACGGCAATGGATGTCACTTTCTGGGGACAGTGTTGTGACTGGTCTATATAGCATTAACATGCTTTCTAACATTATCACGATGTTTATACTGATGTTATAAAGTAGTAATCTGTAATTTTACACATGACGAAACTGACAGCGATTCGCTGTTATACTATTCACGTTCATAGTTCGAGAGTTACCCCGAGTTATTAAGAACCCACCATTATGAATCTTACCGAATTAAAAAATACGCCGGTATCAGAACTGATAGCACTTGGCGAAAATATGGGGCTAGAGAACCTAGCTCGAATGAGAAAACAAGACATCATTTTCTCTATCTTGAAGCAACATGCCAAAAGTGGAGAAGATATTTTCGGTGATGGAGTGCTGGAAATACTACAGGATGGCTTTGGCTTCCTACGTTCCTCAGACAGTTCCTACCTTGCTGGCCCAGATGATATCTATGTTTCTCCAAGTCAAATCCGTCGTTTTAACCTTCGCACTGGTGATACCATAGCAGGGAAAATTCGCCCACCTAAAGAAGGTGAACGCTATTTTGCCCTCCTTAAAGTGAATGAAGTTAACTTTGACAAACCAGAAAACGCCCGCAGTAAAATCCTCTTTGAAAACTTAACACCATTACATGCTAATAACCGCTTACGTATGGAACGTGGTAATGGTTCTACCGAAGATTTAACTGCCCGTGTACTCGACTTGGCTGCACCTATTGGTCGTGGACAACGTGGTTTAATCGTTGCCCCACCAAAAGCGGGTAAAACAATGTTGCTACAAAATATTGCGGCCAACATTGCTCATAACTATCCTGATTGCGTATTAATGGTACTTCTTATTGATGAACGTCCTGAAGAAGTCACAGAGATGCAACGTTTAGTTAAAGGTGAAGTTATTGCCTCTACCTTTGATGAGCCAGCATCTCGTCATGTGCAAGTAGCGGAAATGGTTATTGAGAAAGCCAAGCGTTTAGTAGAACATAAAAAAGACGTTATCATTTTATTAGACTCTATTACTCGTTTAGCCCGTGCTTATAACACCGTAGTACCTTCTTCAGGAAAAGTATTAACCGGTGGTGTGGATGCGAACGCGCTACATCGTCCAAAACGTTTCTTCGGGGCTGCTCGTAATGTAGAAGAAGGTGGTAGTTTAACCATTATTGCGACTGCATTGGTTGATACTGGCTCTAAGATGGATGAAGTTATCTACGAAGAGTTTAAAGGTACAGGTAATATGGAATTACACCTGTCGCGTAAGATTGCAGAAAAACGAGTATTCCCAGCAATTGATTACAACCGTTCAGGAACACGTAAAGAAGAATTACTGACATCGCAAGATGAGTTACAAAAAATGTGGATCCTGCGTAAAATTATCCATCCAATGGGTGAGATTGATGCAATGGAATTCCTCATTAATAAATTAGCGATGACAAAAACAAATGAAGAATTCTTCGACTTTATGAAACGCTCATAAAGTGTTATTACAAAATTGAGAGAGACAACAAAAAAAGAAAAAATTGTGTTGATGATAGAAAAATAAGTGATATCACACCAATTTAGAGGTTGTTAAACTCATTTACTTTGTGTAATTAACGATATGATAAAAACGCCACAAGTCAGTGGCGTTTTTTTTACATTGGACTTAGGTCTTTTATTATCATCGCAAAATGATAATTTGGTATGTATATTGCATATTTATAGTTTTAATAAAAATAGCGATAACATCAATAAAAATAGTTAAGGAAAATTTATTATTGATAAAGGGTGGTGGGTTACTGAGTAAACTCGTCGTGGTACAAGCTGGAGAAAGAATAAAAAACACATGGATGGGTAAATAACCAGCTATATTTATTATAGAGAACAGTACTGTGGATATACTAAAAATGAGCACAAATGTTTTTTACGTGTTCCTATTTTCTTTCGCTTTCCTATTTGTAGCTCGTAAGGTGGCAAAGAAGATTGGACTCGTAGATAAACCTAACTATCGTAAACGACATCATGGGTTGATCCCCCTTGTAGGTGGGATTTCAGTCTATTTTGGTATTGTTTTCGCTTTTTATGTTTCAGATATCTACATTCCTCACAAAGAGCTGTATTTGATTTGTGCGGGGATACTTGTTTTTATCGGTGCGCTTGATGATCGTTATGATATCAGTGTCAAAATCAGGGCAACTATCCAAGCGTTAGTGGGTATTGCTATGATGGTATTCGGTGGTTTAAAACTTGAATCACTTGGTCATGCTTTTGGGCCTTGGGATATGCATTTAGGGCCTTTTGGTTATATCGTCACGCTATTTGCTGTTTGGGCTGCAATCAATGCCTTTAATATGGTGGATGGTATTGATGGTTTATTAGGCGGTCTTTCTTGCGTTTCGTTTGGTGCGCTGGGTATTTTACTTTACCAAAGTGGAAGCTCTGCACTTGCGTTTTGGTGCTTCTCATTTATTGCCGCGATTTTACCTTATATCATGTTAAACCTTGGTGTTTGTGGTAAAAAATTTAAAGTCTTTATGGGCGATGCGGGAAGTACGCTAATAGGCTTTACTATTATTTGGCTATTAATTTCCTCTACTCAAGTTGATCCTCATCCAATCAATGCGGTTACTGCATTATGGATCATTGCTATTCCTCTTATGGATATGGTGGCAATTATGTACCGCCGTTTACGTAAAGGAATGAGTCCTTTTTCACCAGACCGTCAACATATCCACCATTTAATTATGCGAGCAGGTTTTACCCCTCGCCAAGCTTTTGTTTTGATCACGCTTGCAGCCGCGGTGTTGGCCGCTATTGGTATTATTGGTGAAAACTTATCTTTTGTACCAGAATGGGTAATGTTGGCATTGTTTTTGCTTGCTTTTGTTATGTACGGTTATTGCATTAAACGCGCGTGGCGAGTCGCTCGTTTTATTAAACGATATAAACGTCGCCTACGTAAAGCGACACAACTTAAGCATTAAATAAGCAGAGGTCTTTTAACGTGATGAACTCGGAAAATAACGTCTCCCGACAGGGGTTTTCACCCGATAATGAACTCGATATTCGAGGTCTTTGTTGTGCACTATGGTCAGGAAAACGCTGGATAATAGGGTTCGCGCTGCTTTTTGCGCTGATTGCATTAGGGGCATCTTACTTGATGCAACCTAAATGGAGCGCTATTGCGATGACAGAGAGACCTACTGTGAATAATTTAGGTAGTTATTATTCTCAGTCTCAGTTCTTACGTAATCTTGATACGCAAATTAATCCGTCTGTGACTGTTTCTCAGTTAAGTATCCCTGATGAAGCTTATCAAGAGTTTGTAACACAGATTTCAGCTTTTGATACACGACGTGAGTTTTGGCTGCAAACGGATTATTACAAACAACGTAAAGAAAATGATGCGCAAGCAGACGCGGCATTATTAGATGAGCTCATCAATAATATTCAATTTACACCGGCTGATGAGAAGAAATTGGTTAATGATCAATTGAAACTCATTGCTGAAACGGCCAACGATTCGAGTCAACTGCTCAATGAATATATCGCTTTTGCGAATAAACGTGCCGCAGAGCATCTAAATGAAGAAGTGATTGCCGCATGGGCAACTCGAACACAATCGATGAAAGCCTTAGTGAAACGCCAAGAAATGGCCGCTCAAGCTGCTTATCAACGACAAATTAATTTACTCAAACAATCGATTAAAGTTGCTGAGAAACAAGGTATTTCTCAAAAACAGACCTCGATTGCGATAGATGAATTACCGGATTCGAAGCTGTTTCTACTCGGCGTGCCTTTATTGCAATCACAGTTAGAAACATTAATGGCAACAGGACCAGATTTTGATAGTGATTATGATCAAAATACGGCAATGTTATCCACCCTCGCGGTAGGTGCTAAATTACAAGATAACTTCCAAACTTACCGTTTCTTACGTACACCTGAAGATCCTGTGAAACGAGATAGTCCTCGCCGTGCCTTTATGATGGTGCTTTGGGGTGCTATTGGTGTTTTAGTGGGCGCGGGTGTGGCATTAGTCAGACGTAGTTCATTAAAAAAATAATCATTATTACCTTTTTATCATTTTAATAATAACGAGACATCAGGTGTATTTTCACCTGATGCCCCTGAGAATAAGGGCATATTGCTTTCCCAAAAATAAGCAATATAACAAAGAAAAAAGAGAGCCACTGTGAAAGTGTTGACTGTTTTTGGCACACGCCCTGAAGCGATCAAAATGGCACCTTTAGTGCACGCTTTAGCAAATGATGATTCGTTTGAGGCGAAAGTTTGTGTTACGGCCCAACATCGAGAAATGCTTGATCAGGTATTAAATCTTTTCGAGATCAAACCAGATTATGATCTCAATATTATGAAACCAGGACAAGATTTAACAGATATAACCTGTCGCATTTTAGAAGGTTTAAAACCTGTTCTAGCGTCATTTCAACCTGATGTTGTGTTAGTACATGGTGATACAACCACCACCATGGCGGCAAGCCTTGCTGCTTTTTATCAACAAATCCCCGTCGGTCATGTTGAAGCGGGATTACGTACCGGTAATCTCTATTCTCCTTGGCCAGAAGAAGCGAATCGGACAATTGCCGGCCATTTGGCGATGTACCATTTTGCTCCCACTGAAACTGCAAAGTTAAATCTGGTGCGAGAAGCGGTTGCGGATAAAAATATTTTTGTTACCGGCAATACCGTTATTGATGCGCTATTTTGGGTTAGCGAGCGAGTGATGGGAAATCAAACCCTGCTCGATGAACTTGCTGTGCAATATCCCTTTATTCAGCCAGAAAGAAAGATGATCTTAGTTACGGGACATCGCAGAGAAAGCTTTGGGGGTGGTTTTGAGCGCATTTGCCAAGCATTAGCAGAGATTGCATTGGCTCACCCCGATGTTGAAGTTGTCTATCCTGTTCACTTGAATCCTAATGTAAGTGAACCCGTAAAGCGTATTCTGCATGGAATTAATAATATTAAATTAATTCAACCGCAAGATTACCTGCCTTTTGTTTATTTAATGAACCACGCTTACCTTATTTTAACTGATTCAGGTGGTATTCAAGAAGAGGCGCCTTCATTAGGTAAACCTGTTCTTGTTATGCGCGATACAACAGAGCGCCCTGAAGCAGTTGAAGCCGGTTCTGTGCGTTTAGTGGGTACAGATACTAAACGTATTGTTAGCGAAGTAACCTCTTTATTGACAGACGAAAACGCATATCACCAAATGAGTAAAGCAACAAATCCTTATGGTGATGGTCATGCCTGCCAACGTATTCTTGAAGCATTGAAAAATAATCAGGTGACATTATGAGTTTTGAAACTATTTCTGTTATCGGCCTCGGCTACATTGGATTACCAACAGCGGCAGCTTTTGCCTCTCGTAAAAAAAGTGTTATTGGTGTGGATGTTAACCAACACGCTGTTGATACCATTAATAAAGGTCAAATTCACATCGTTGAACCTGATCTGGATAAAGTGGTAAAACAAGCTGTTGAAGAAGGGCATTTAAAAGCCTATACCACACCACAACCCGCAGACGCTTACCTTATTGCAGTTCCAACCCCCTTTAAAGGCGAACATGAACCTGATCTGGCTTATGTTGAAGCCGCTGCGCGTTCAATAGCACCTGTACTTAAGAAAGGTGATTTGATTATTTTAGAATCAACCTCACCCGTTGGAACAACAGAACAAATGTCACAGTGGCTTGCGCAGGCACGTGAGGATTTAACTTTCCCACATCAACAAGGTGAAAATGCCGATATTGATATCGCTTATTGCCCTGAGCGTGTATTGCCAGGACAAGTGATGGTTGAACTTATCCGCAATGACCGTGTTGTGGGGGGCATGAACCGTAAATCATCAGAGCGTGCCAGCGAGTTATACAAAATTTTCCTTGAAGGTGAATGTGTTATCACTAATGCCCGTACTGCAGAGATGTGTAAGCTAACAGAAAATAGCTTCCGTGATGTGAATATTGCATTTGCTAATGAGTTATCCCTGATTTGTGCCGACCAAGATATTAATGTGTGGGAGCTAATTAGTTTGGCTAATCGTCATCCTCGCGTGAATATTTTACAGCCGGGTCCTGGTGTCGGTGGACACTGTATTGCCGTTGATCCTTGGTTTATCGTGTCTCAAAATCCTAAACAATCACGCTTAATTCATACTGCCCGTTTGGTCAATGATGGCAAACCTGTATGGGTTATCGATCAAGTTAAAGCCGCTGTGGCGGATTGTTTAACTGAAACCGGTAAACGTGCTAACGAGATCAAAATTGCCTGCTTTGGTTTAGCCTTTAAACCTAATATTGACGATTTACGTGAAAGTCCAGCAATGAATATCACCCAACAAGTTGCTAACTGGCATAGTGGGAAAACATTTGCTGTGGAGCCAAATATTCATGAATTACCGACTAAATTAAAAGGTATCACTGAATTAGTCTCTACAGAGCAGGCATTAAAAGAGGCGGATATTGTTTTAATGTTAGTCGACCATCAACAGTTTAAAGCGATACCTGGTAGCCAAGTTACCCAAAAATGGATTGTCGATACAAAAGGAGTATGGCGTTGAGACGTATTTTAGTCACAGGTGGCGCCGGTTTTATCGGCTCCGCAGTTGTTAGACATATTATTGATAACACCAATGACAGTGTCGTCGTGGTAGATAAACTGACTTACGCGGGAAATTTAGAGTCACTTGCCCCAGTGGCAAACAGTGAACGTTACGCGTTTGAACAGGTTGATATTTGCGATCTCGCTGCACTTGATAGTCTATTTGCGCAATATCAACCAGATATCGTGATGCATTTAGCCGCGGAAAGCCATGTTGACCGCTCTATTGATGGGCCTGCAGCGTTTATTGAAACTAATATTGTTGGTACTTACACCTTATTAGAAGCTGCACGTCATTTCTGGTCAGTATTACCTGAAGATAAAAAAGCGGCATTTCGTTTCCACCATATTTCAACTGATGAAGTGTATGGCGATTTAGAAGGAACGGATGATTTCTTTACTGAAACGACACCTTATGCACCAAGTAGCCCTTATTCAGCTTCTAAAGCATCCAGTGACCACCTTGTACGAGCATGGTTGCGTACCTATGGCTTGCCAACATTGATCACCAATTGTTCAAATAACTATGGCCCTTATCATTTTCCTGAGAAATTAATCCCGCTGATTATTTTGAATGCAATTTCAGGAAAACCACTGCCTGTTTATGGCAAAGGTGAACAAATTCGCGATTGGCTCTATGTTGAAGATCATGCCCGTGCATTGTATTTAGTGGCAACAACGGCTCAACCGGGTAAAACATATAATATTGGTGGTCATAATGAACGCCGTAATATTGATGTAGTGACAACTATTTGTGAATTGCTCGAAGAGTTGCATCCTAATAAACCTGCTGGTGTGGCGAAATATGTTGATTTAATTACCCATGTAAAAGACAGACCGGGTCACGATCTACGCTATGCTATTGATGCCGCTAAAATTGCAGCAGAGTTAGGTTGGAAACCACAAGAGACCTTTGAGTCAGGTATTCGTAAGACGGTATTGTGGTATTTAAATAACCAAACTTGGTGGCAACGAGTACTAGATGGCTCTTATGCAGGAGAGCGTTTAGGACTGGGTGATTGATTACGTGAAGGATAAATGATGAAAGGTATTATTTTAGCGGGTGGCTCTGGTACACGCTTACATCCGATAACGAAAGGGGTATCGAAACAGCTGTTACCTATCTATGATAAACCCATGATCTATTATCCGCTCTCAGTACTTATGTTAGCGGGAATTCGTGATATTTTGATTATCACCACTCCTGATGATCTCACTTCATTTCAACGTTTATTGGGTGATGGCTCTGCATTTGGTGTCCATCTGCAATATAAAGTTCAGCCATCTCCTGATGGCTTAGCTCAAGCCTTTATTTTAGGGGATGAGTTTATTGGTGATGAGCACTGTTGTTTAGTCTTAGGCGATAATATCTATTTTGGTCAAGGGTTTAGCCCCAAACTAAAACAAGTTGCTCAACGTCAGCGGGGCGCAACAGTATTTGGTTATCAAGTGATGGATCCGGAGCGCTTCGGTGTTGTTGAATTTGATGATGATTTCAAAGTGCTGTCAATAGAAGAAAAACCTCAACAGCCTAAATCGAATTGGGCGGTCACTGGGCTTTATTTCTATGATAACCGCGTGGTTGATTTTGCGAAAAAGGTGAAACCTTCTGTTCGTGGTGAGCTTGAGATAACCTCGATTAATCAGATGTATCTTGAGTGTGGTGAGCTTAATGTGGAGCTATTGGGACGCGGTTTTGCTTGGTTAGATACGGGGACTCACGATAGTTTAATTGAAGCCAGTACTTTTGTACAAACCGTTGAAAAACGTCAAGGTTTTAAAGTGGCGTGTCTGGAAGAGATCGCTTGGCGTAATGGTTGGTTAACTGACGAACAAGTTAGAGAAAGCGCAAAATCACTCGCCAAAACAGGTTATGGCCGCTATCTATTGGATTTATTACATGTCCGTCCTCGCCAATATTAATTATCTTGAGTGGGAGAGCGATTTTTTCTCCCTCAATACAGGCCGTCTTGAGTTTAGTGCTCAAGCGCCTGTTTTAACACAAGATAGGCTTGAGCAATTTACGGTTGTTCATGCCAAAGTTGCTTCCTATGATCTTCTACTGATTGATAACTTAATGCAATTAGGATTTCAATTCGCTGAAGGTGAAATAGATTTCAAATTGCCAATTGGCACAGAAAATGCTTGTGAAAATATTGCTGAAATACATTTTCGCACTGCCAATGAAACTGATATCCCATTATTAATGACAACGGCTTCTGCGGCTTTTGTACAAAGTCGCTTTCGAGCGCCATGGTATCAAGAAGGTGATAGCAGCCGTTTTTATGCATTATGGGTAAAAAAAGCGGTTTTAGGCACTTTCGATGATAGCTGTTTATTGACGATGGATCGCGAAAATAAGGTTACAGGGTTTGTAACATTACGTCGGATTTCTGAGAGTGAAGCAAGAGTGGGATTACTTGCTGTAATGCCCAATAGAACAGGACAAGGCATTGGTAAGCAACTGATGTCGGTGGCGAAGTATTGGTGTCAACAGCAAGGTCTATCAACCCTCTATGTTGCAACACAAATTAGCAATATTGCAGCTTCGCGTTTATATACACAAAGCGGTGCTTTAATTGATAGCACTACTTATTGGTTATACAGGGGATAATATGATTCCGTTTAATAAACCACCCGTTGTTGGCACAGAATTAGAGTATATGAAACAGGCGATGGAAAGTGGCAAGCTCTGTGGTGATGGCAACTTCACAAAAAAATGTGAAAAGTGGTTAGAAGAACAATTTCATTGTCATAAGACGCTGTTAACACCTTCTTGTACAGCATCGTTAGAAATGGCGGCTATCCTTCTGGATATCAAACCCGGCGATGAAGTGATTATGCCGAGTT
Source organism: Proteus sp. HMSC14B05 (assembly GCF_001808035.1). Classification (NCBI taxonomy): domain Bacteria; kingdom Pseudomonadati; phylum Pseudomonadota; class Gammaproteobacteria; order Enterobacterales; family Morganellaceae; genus Proteus; species Proteus sp. HMSC14B05. Next base: position 28,901 of record NZ_KV791996.1, read on the forward strand.
TCACTTTTGTTTCGACTTCGAACGCCTTTGTTTTACGTGGTGCGACTATTGTGTTTGTCGATATTCGTCCAGATACCATGAACCTTGATGAAACAAAAATTGAAGCGGCGATTACGGAGAAAACGCGTGCGATAGTGCCCGTTCATTACGCAGGTGTTGCCTGTGAAATGGATACCATTATGGCAATCGCCAAAAAGCATAACCTGTTTGTCGTTGAAGATGCTGCGCAAGGGGTAATGTCGACTTATAAAGGCAGAGCCTTAGGAACTATCGGTCATATTGGTTGCTATAGCTTTCATGAGACGAAAAACTATTCATCAGGTGGTGAAGGTGGGGCAACACTGATTAACGATCCGGCTTTAATTAATCGTGCGGAAGTGATCCGTGAAAAAGGCACCAATCGTAGTCAATTTTTCCGTGGGCAAGTTGATAAATACACTTGGCGTGATATTGGCTCTAGCTATTTGCTGTCTGATTTGCAAGCCGCTTATCTTTGGGCGCAACTCGAACAAGCCGATAAAATTAATGAACGTCGTTTAGCATTCTGGCAAATCTATTACGATGCATTAACGCCGTTAGCCGAACAAGGTTTGTTAACATTGCCTGTTGTACCAGACGGTTTAGAGCATAATGCCCATATGTTCTATATTAAACTTAATGATATAGAGCAGCGTACGGCTTTTAATGAGTATATGAAAGCACAGGGCGTCTTAACAGTATTCCACTATGTATCACTGCATACGAGTCCTGCAGGAATGAAGTTTGGTCGTTTTGATGGTAAAGATATTTTCACTACACAAGAGAGTGAACGCTTGGTGCGCTTACCGATGTTCTACAACATGACTGAAGAAGAGCAGCAAACCGTTATTCATCATATTCGTCATTTCTTTGCTTGATATGTCGTTAGCTAAAGCTTCAATTTGGACAGCTGGGTCAACCTTGATAAAAATCGGGGCTGGCCTGTTGGTCGTAAAGTTATTGGCGGTCTCCTTTGGTCCCTCCGGAGTGGGACTTGCGGGTAACTTCCGCCAATTAATTACCGTTCTTGGTGTACTGTCAGGGGCGGGTATTTTTAATGGTGTAACAAAATTGATTGCGCAATATCAAGATGATGCAGTACAACGCAAAAATGTGTTGGGTACATCATCATCAATGATATTGCTGTTTTCTACACTACTTGCCATTTTATTTCTTATTTTTACCACACCAATTAGTCGCGTTTTATTTGGTGATGACTATCTGCAATATCTAGATATTGTCAGAATGGTTGCCTTTATTCAGATGGGGATTGCCTATGCCAACTATTTTCTGGCGATATTAAAAGGTTATCGAGATGCATCTGGAAACGCTTTAGCGATTATTGCGGGAAGTTTAATTGGTGTTATTGCCTATTATCTCTGTTATCTCGTTGCCGGTTATCATGGTGCATTAATTGGCTTAGCTTTAGTACCTGCACTGATTTTATTGCCAGCGATGGTTATCTTAATAAAACGTAAGCGTTTTGCTCTCAGTGAATTAAAACCAAGTTGGGATAAGGCTATCGCCAGTCATCTTGGTAAATTTACCATTATGGCGCTACTGACTTCTATCACTTTACCCGTCGCTTATATAATGATGCGTAACTTGTTAGCAGAACATTATAGCTGGGATGATGTTGGCATTTGGCAAGGGGTTAGCAGTATATCGGATGCTTATCTACAATTTATTACAGCATCATTTTCTGTTTACTTATTACCCACACTTTCACGATTAACGCAAAAAAGTGAGATAGCCAAAGAGATAACCAAGTCACTGAAATTCGTCTTGCCAGCGGTGGCAGTGGCTAGTTTTATGGTTTGGTTATTGCGAGATTTTGCCATTTGGTTGCTATTTTCTGAAAAATTTATCGCTATGCGAGAGTTATTTGCTTGGCAACTGGTTGGTGATGTGTTGAAAGTAGGGGCTTATGTTTTTGGCTATCTGGTGATTGCAAAGGCTGCTTTGCGTTTTTATATTCTGACAGAAGTGAGCCAATTTGCCTTATTAACGCTTTTTTCACGCTGGCTTATTCCTGAACATGGTGCTTTAGGTGCAGCTCAAGCCTATATGGCAACCTATATTATTTACTTCCTTCTCTGTAGTTCTGTTTTCGTGATTTATTGCAGGCGCAAATGACAACTTTGATTTACGTACTAGGTTCAGACATTGTGCATCATAACAACACAATGTTACGCTTTTTTAACGACCACCTCGTGACTGAGGCGGCATTAACGTATAAACCTCGTTTTATCGTTGCCAGTAAAGATAACTCGTTATCATCACTTTATCCTCATTTAGAGATTGAGTGTTTAGCGGATAAAAAACAAGTCGCGCAGAGAGTGGTAGCATTAGCTAAAGCAGATAGAAAACAACGTTTTCTATTTCTGGGGCAATTTAATGCGCCTATTTGGCTTGCTTTATTGATGGGCAAAATTAAACGTCATCAGTTCTGGTGGCATATTTGGGGTGCTGATCTTTATCAGGATGCTAAGCAATTAAAATTTAGACTGTTTTATCTATTGCGTAAACTTGCGCAAAAACGGGTTGGACGTGTGTTTGGTACACGGGGTGATCTAAATTATTTTGCTCAATCAAATGTTAATATCCCCGCGAATTTGCTCTATTTCCCAACAAGAATGGATCCGGCGCTGACGCTTACAGAAAAGAAGGCCGTTGATCCTCAGCATATTACTATTGTATTAGGTAACTCAGGCGATAAATCTAACCGCCATATCGATGCTTTAAATGCGATTGCTGAACAATTTGGTCATAAAGCAAAAGTGATCATTCCTATGGGATATCCCGCTAATAACGAGGATTATATTCAGCAAGTATCTGATGCAGCGACAAACTTATTTCCAACAGAACACGTTGAGATATTACGACATAATCTTGCCTTTGATGATTATCTCGCACTCTTAAAAACCTGTGATTTAGGTTATTTTATTTTCCAACGTCAGCAGGGTATTGGTACGTTATGCCTGTTGATCCAATTTGGGATCCCTTTTGTGATTAGCCGTCAAAATCCATTTTGGCAAGACTTAACAGAGCAAAGTGTTCCCGTTTTCTTCTCTGGTGATAAACTTGATGTGGCGTTAATTGAAGAAGCGCAACGTCAATTATTGCTACTGGATAGGAAGAATATCACCTTCTTTGCACCTAACTTTATCCAAGGTTGGAAGCAATTGATTGAGATGAGCACAGGAGACACCCAATGACATTGGCGCAATTGGGGGGGTTAACCCTTGTCTACTTTATCTCGTTGGGGTTTATTTTATTACTGACCTACCAAGAGTTTCGTCGGGTACGCTTTAATTTTAATGTCTTCTTTTCCATGCTTTATTTGCTGACATTCTATTTTGGCTTTCCATTAACTTGTTTATTAGTCTTTCAGTTTGATGTGGCAGTTGTTCCTGTCGATGCCTTATTACACGCTCTATTAGCCGCTACTAGCTTTTATGCGATTTATTATGTCACTTATAAGGTAAGGCTAAGAAAAGCCTCTAGCGAGCCTTCTAGGCCGTTATTTACGATGAATCGGGTAGAGACCAACCTAACTTGGATACTGTTAGCGTTAATTGCTATCGTCACTGTGGGCATATTTTTCTTACAAAATGGTTTCTTACTCTTTAAGTTGAAAACATATAGCCAAATTTTTTCAAGCCAAGTATCAGGTGTGGCGCTAAAACGCTTTTTCTATTTTTTTATTCCTGCAATGCTGGTGGTCTATTTCTTAAAGCCCACACAACAACGTTGGCTTTTTTTCCTTTGTGCGACGGTCGGCTTTGGCATTTTGACCTATGTTATCGTCGGGGGAACACGCGCAAATATCATTATTGCGTTTGCACTATTTTTATTTATTGGCATCGTACGTGGTTGGATAACCTTATGGATGTTAATCGCTGCAGGTGTGATGAGCATTGTCGGTATGTTTTGGTTAGCACTAAAACGTTACGGGCTTGATGTCAGTGGTGCCGAAGCTTTTTATACCTTTTTATATCTGACTCGCGATACCTTCTCTCCTTGGGAAAATCTTGCATTATTGTTGAATAATTACGACAAAATCGAGTTTCAAGGACTCGCACCTATTATTCGCGATTTTTATGTGTTTATCCCTTCATGGGTTTGGCCACAAAGACCAGATGTCGTACTAAATTCAGCAAACTATTTTACTTGGGAAGTGCTTAATTATCATGCAGGACTTGCCATTTCACCAACGTTAATTGGCTCCTTGGTGGTGATGGGGGGCGTTGTATTTATCCCCTTAGGCGCGGTGGTTGTTGGGCTTATTATTAAGTGGTTTGATTGGCTCTATCAGCAGGGGTTAAATGAACACAATCGCTACAAATCTGCCATTCTTCAAGCATTTTGCTTTGGTGCTATTTTTAACATGATTGTTTTAGCGCGTGAGGGCGTTGATTCGTTTGTGTCTCGCGTGGTCTTTTTCTGTTTAGTATTTGGTGCCTGTTTAATTGCAGCCAAACTCCTGTATTGGTTATTTGAAAGTGCAGGATTAGTTCGTCACTATGTTATTAATCAAGTGCGCAATAAACCTCGTTTAGAACAAAAGGAAAAGTAATGGATACAAATTCAATTCCGAAGTATTCCATCCGTGGGCACAATATCTGGGGATTTAAAGATATGGCGCATTTTTTGGATTATCTTTATCAAGGTGCGCAAATTAAAAGTGGCTCTTTAATTGCGATTAATGCAGAAAAAATCTTAACCGCAGAAACAGATAAAGGCCTAAATCAGTTATTAGATGAAGCGGATTATTTGTACGCCGATGGCATTAGTGTTGTTCGCGGCATTCGACGTAAATATCCTGATGCACAAGTATCTCGTATTGCGGGAGCTGATTTGTGGGAAGCTTTAATGGAGCGTGCCGGGAAAGAAGGCACACCGGTCTTTTTAGTTGGTGGCAAACCTCAGGTATTGGCGCAGACGGAAAGTAAATTAAAGGCACAATGGAATGTGAATATTGTCGGTAGCCAAGATGGTTACTTTACGCCACAAGATAGAGATGCACTTTTTGAACGTATCAAAGCTTCTGGGGCAAAGATTGTGACCATTGCCATGGGCTCACCTAAGCAAGAGCTATTTATTCGTGCTTGTCGGCAAGTACACCCAGACGCGTTATATATGGGCGTAGGTGGCACTTACGATGTTTTTACAGGGCATGTTAAGCGTGCGCCAAAAGCATGGCAAAATTTAGGCCTAGAGTGGTTATATCGTTTACTGTCACAACCTAGTCGGATCAAGCGCCAATTTAAGTTATTAAAATTTGTTGGTTATTACTATTCCAATAAATTGTAAGTTGCGTGAGTATTTTTTGTCGGCAATAAGTGTTAAATAGCAAAAATCTCAATCTTTACTGGTATCTTGATTGTTTGATTATTATACTAATGGGGCGTTGAGTGGGTAAAAACGCTCCATTTATCGACGAAATGCACAAACTATCGTCAAACAAACTTTTTTTTTCAAAAAGCACTAGACAGACAGTGCGTAAATCCGTACTATCCTCTCCCGCAACGGCGTGAAGCGCCCGTAGCTCAGCTGGATAGAGCGCTGCCCTCCGGAGGCAGAGGTCTCAGGTTCGAATCCTGTCGGGCGCGCCATTAAAGCGTGCTAAGAGTTACGGTGAAGAGCGTTGTTGTCGAAGTAGTAAGATAGCTGTTATGGTGGCTATAGCTCAGTTGGTAGAGCCCTGGATTGTGATTCCAGTTGTCGTGGGTTCGAGTCCCATTAGCCACCCCATCTTATCTTAGTTTTTGTTTATGCGAGGGTGGCGGAATTGGTAGACGCGCTAGCTTCAGGTGTTAGTGTCCTAACGGACGTGGGGGTTCAAGTCCCCCCCTTCGCACCATAAACAAGATAAGTGCAGTCATTCAGACGGCGAGTAGCGCAGCCTGGTAGCGCAACTGGTTTGGGACCAGTGGGTCGGAGGTTCGAATCCTCTCTCGCCGACCAATAAGAAAAAGCCTCGATATATATCGAGGCTTTTTTGCATTTATTATCAAGCTATTGACAGCGATATTGTCTTATTTCATTTATATTGTTGTATCTTCCTTCTGTCCTTTCTCTTTTGTCCTTTTGCTACTGTCCTAAACACAATAGACCGTTTATCTATGATTCATGATTAAAGCAGGTTGTTGGCTCTTTTAGTTTAAAAAGGGAGATCATTAGGCTATTTGTTTACAGGGCAGTGTAAGTATATTAGTTAAAGATTATTAATAATTTGTATTACCGCCTGATTTTATACTACATAAAAAGAGCATCATGAGAAAGTTAAATGATTTATGTAACCGTATGAATTTAAATGAAATATTTTTTATTGTCGGTAAAAAACAACACATGGCAAATTTGATGTCGCTAAAAGGTGACATTTAACTCAATGATTTTTATATATTATATACTGGTGTTCGCTTAACTGTCGTGAAACAGAGACGAGTTGGCAAATTTATTTTTTCTCTTTTATTTAACAATAGCCTGATAAAAATACGCTCTCTGATCTTTTATATTTTAAATACGCCATACAGGCGAAGGCGCCTAAAAAATTCAATTAGTTAGTTTTATGCTGTTTGGGAATTAATTTTTTATTGGCGGAAAATACAAGTTGGCACGCTAAATGCATTACTTATCCTGTAGATGCTCATTCCACTCCTTATGACAGCATATGACTTCATAAACCTAGGAATGATGCAGAGCCGATTATCGGTGCCTACGTCCACGTTATCGATGAAACACCATTCATCACCAACAGGACGAAACGTTGAGTGAGGCACCATCCGTCTGTAGACCTGATTGTATATTTTATGCACCTGTATTTTTTAATACGGGTGTTTTTTTGTCTGTTTTTTATCTCATCCCTTTTGAATTGATAACACTATCACGCTATTATCCAGCGCAAGGGTAAATAGGGGGTAGTATCACGATGATAAATAACCAAAAAGCGTATCTTGCGCAAGAAAGGCTCTTTTTGATAGATAAGTTTGGCCCATTGCTGTTTTTTTTGATCCCGCTGATCATGCTGATTATCGGTGGAAAATCATGGGCGAAGTATGTTGCTTTTCTGTGTCAGGGGATCGCACTGATTTATATCGTGGTGTTTTACCAAGCAAGAAAATATTATTTGTCATTTACACACCAAAATAACAAAGGGATACCTTATCGTTTTTATCGTATCGCTTGGGTCTATTTATTTTTAATTTTGTGTCTTGAAGTAGTACTACTGGTTCAACACGCTTTTTAAAAGTAATAAAAAACCCTCAATTTTGTGTTTGAGGGTTTTGGTCAATAAATGAAATGATGTATTTATTGCAGTGCTTTATTTGTTTTAGGCTCGTCAAAAATAACAGAGTCTTTTTTTAACGTCATTAATAGCGCATCTTTGCGTACTTTGGCTGACTCAACGGATTTATTCTGTTTATCTAGCACATCAGCCAACCACGCAAAATCATGAACATCTGGACGCTGCTTTAATGCATTGCGAAATGCTGTTTCTGCTTGTGCCCATTGCCCTTGTTGCATGGCAATTTGACCGACGGTGCTATTGAGTAATGGTGTCGGACCATGTTGTTTAATTAGTGAGTTAAGCACTTTTAAAATTGAGTCTGGATCGCTGTTTTTTAAGCGCGGTAACAATAAGATCAGGCGTTCATCATAGTGACGTTTGATCCCATCTAAAATGATCGTCTGCGCAGTTTGCGGATCGTTGCACTCAATAAGGTGTTCTGCTAATACAAATCGTAGTCCATTATCATGTTGGATCTTACGAGGCTGTGCCTTCCACCAATTTTTCAGTCCATCACAACCATTTTCGGACATCTTCTGTCCCATCAGCCCAATATAGGCTTGTTGACGTAATTGCTCTAATTCATCATCTGTATGTAGGGCTATTTTCTGCATTGAAGGGATGATATCAAGTAGTGCTTGCCAAGCTTCTGTACGTATATACGCAGTTTCTGCTAAGCGTAATACTTCCGGATGACGAGGCACTTGATTGAGTAATTCATCGACCCCAGTACGAGCAGCATGGTTTTCATTTTGTGCCAGTAAAATGCGCACTCGGGTAATATCAACGGGTAACTGATTGGTATCAGCAAGCTCAGAAGCTCGCTCCAGATGTTGCTGTACTCTAAACTCATCACCCCGTTGTTGTGCTGCTTCTGCTGCTAGTAAATAGTTTACTACAGGTTGTTCCGCATAATCGGCATTGCGGCTCATCAGCTTTTCTACTTGTTTGAAATCACCTTCCGCAAGTTTCATTAATGCTAACCGTGTTTGTTTACGTGCTCGGCTGCGTTTGCGCAAAGAGAACCAACTATAGGCTTTAGAGCCTGTACCAATAAAACGACGATAACACCAGCCAAGCAAGAGCAATATCAGTTGCAGTAGGACAAACATGATCACAAGACTGGTAACGCTAGTTTCAATATCCCAATTATCGGTTTGTATAAAGACATAACCTTGATGACCCGCTAATACAGGCCCAAAGATTATCCCAGCAATCAATACCACAAACAGGAGTAAGATCTTGAACATAAATTTATTCTCCTTGTGGTGCTACGGTTGTTGATGTCGTTGTTCCTGATGTTGCACTATCTTGTGCTGCATCAACCGCATAAGGGGCTTGTGTAGCTTCGGCATCTTTGGCTTCAACCGCTTCTGGCTGTGATGTCTCGTTTTGGGTCAGCAAATTACGGATCTGCTTTTCTACTCGTTTTTCTAACAGAGAGAGGCTTTTTAATTCTGTTGGCATTGCAAGAGTAATAGGCTGCTTTTCAAGCTCATTAATACTGTCTAAGAAAGCCGTTGTATTCGGATCGGTGGTATCAAAATAGGCGCGTACCCAAGTAGATACCGCTTCTAATGATTGTTGATAAATCTCTGTTTGATGGCGAGGTACCGCTTGAGAAGCAATTAATAAACGAGAGCGGATATTTTCTCGCAGATAAATATCTTGGTTTGGGGCTAATAGTGGAATAGCGGTACTGTCTCGACGACGGATAGTAATAAAGTCATCCATAAAGCTTTTCCAGCTTTTACTGAGGTTTTGCTTCCAGTCAGAAAGTGAGCCTGAAATGGCTTCATCATTTTTATCCATCGGTGAGCCATCACGCTCAAATCCAGATAAGCGTAGGTTATCAACCTGATTAGCTAACTGATTTAATTGTAAAATAGTACCATCATTATCAATTTTGCTCAGCGCGGCTAAGTTGCCAATATCTTCATTAATGGCGCGGCGGATGGCCAATAAGCTTGGGTCATTCATTTCTGCTAAGCTACTATCTGCACCTTTTAATAAACTTACCGCTGTGACGACATCTTGGTCATTCCATAATTTGCGGCCCGCCATTTTTACCATAAAATCAGCTTGCGCTAATAGCCAGCTCTTTACATCTGCACTTGAGATAGCAGCAAATTGCGTTTGTAAATTTTGGATTTGACGCTCAGTAACTTGGCGTTCATTTTGCAGTTTATCAATAGTGAGTTTTTGTGAGTTAAACTGACTGTCAATATTGTCAAAACGTTGTTGATAAGTATCTTGCAATTGTTGTAATTGTGCCAATTGTGATTTTAGCGATTGGTTTTCTGTACTTAGTTTAGTCGCTTGTTGAGTGGTGTAATAATAAAGACCACCACCGATTGCCAGAATAACGAGGATCGCAACGGCACTCCCTATCAAACCTGAACGCTTATTGTTTACAGGTTTTACTTCTTGATAGCGGATATCGTCATCAGCCTTTGATGTACCATTCTGCAAGTCATTTTCATTCGTATTTTTCTGTTCCGTCATATCGGCGTCTCATTTAAGTTCTATATTAATGCATGAAATAAAGCATCATTATTGGCACTTTCAGCAACGGTTATTTTTTTAAAGCCTAATGTGCTAGCTATTGTTGCTAATCGTTTACTGACCACCACTAAATGACTGTCTAACAGCCATGCTTTTTCAGATCCAGCGACTAGATAAAAGAGTTGTTGCAACATTTCGCCACTGGTGACCACAAAGGTATCCACTTGGGCATTTTTCCACTTTAGCGCAAACTCTTCAGATACATAATCAATAAATAGACGCTGATAACATTCACATTCATCAACAATTGCACCGCGTTGACGTAATGTTGTGGCAAGTAGTTCGCGACCACCATTGCCTCTTAGTAGTAGTACTCGCTTGTTTTCTATTTGTTGAAGTGAAGACAAGGCCAGTAGGTCTTCACTGGTTTCTCCAAATTCTGGATAACGTATAGAATGTCCTGTTAATTGCTGAAACTCTTCTGCGGTGCTTTGACCTATTCCATAATAGAATAGCGTATCTGGCCATGATTGTTGTAATTGATTTAGTTGCCAGTTTGCGTACCACACCGCATTTTTAGAAAGTAAAAAAAGGTAATCACCCGTACTTAGCTTATTTAATTTGTTTTCTAATATGGAAAGCTCTTTACCCGCGGCTATTTCTATTAAAGGTGCATGAAAAGCATGCTTTCCCGCATCAATTAAGCGTTGCGTAAGTTGTTCTCCTGCTGGGCTAGGACGAGTGATTAAAATACTCATATCGCTGTATTACCTTGATATACAGCGGTTAAAATCTCTCTAGCTCCTTTATCTAGTAGCTCTTCGGCAAGAGAAATACCAGCTTGCTCTGCATCTTCAGGTGATACTAAGCGTTCGCCACGTAAAATAGTTTTACCATCAGGGGAGCCAACTAATGCTCGTAGCCAAATTTTGTCGTTTTGCCAAATTGCATAACTACCAATAGGTACTTGGCACCCCCCCTCAAGGCGAGTGTTCATCGCACGTTCTGCTTTTACACAAGTTGCAGTATCTGCGTGGTTAAGGGCGGCTAATAAGGCTTGAGTATCATGATCATCTAAGCGACACTCAATGCCAACGGCACCTTGTCCTACCGCAGGAAGAGATTGTTCCGCAGACAAAGAAGAACGAATACGCTCAGTTAATTTAAGACGTTTTAAGCCCGCGACAGCAAGAATAATAGCATCATAGTCGCCATTATCGAGTTTACTTAAACGGGTTCCTACATTACCGCGTAAATCACGAATAATTAAATCGGGGCGCAGTGCTTTTAATTGGCATTGGCGACGTAGGCTTGAGGTACCAACGACACTTCCGGCTGGCAGTTGTTCTAATGAATCATAATGATTAGAGACAAAGGCATCACGGGGATCTTCTCGCTCACAAATCGTCACCAATCCCAGACCTTCAGGAAAATCAATGGGGACATCTTTCATTGAATGTACGGCAATATCTGCACGAGAGCTGAGTAGTGCAAGTTCTAGCTCTTTGACAAATAACCCTTTACCACCCACTTTCGCTAATGGGGTATCTAAGATGATGTCGCCTTTCGTGACCATCGGTACTAATTCAACGACTAAGCTCGGATGAGCGATTTGTAGTTGTTCTTTAACATAAAGCGCTTGCCACATAGCAAGAGGGCTTTGGCGTGTAGCAATACGGATGGTACTTTTTGACATAATATTATTATCTCTTCCGAGCGAGTTAGCATAATTTCTGTTTATAAATAAGGCTTTGTTTTAACACTTTAAGGTTCATTTTTCCAGTTAAGGCGTGGTGTGGTAAGGAAACAATGAAACATAAAGAGGTTTTAAATCAATATTAGTGAGGTAAAAAATAAAAAAGGGAATTACAAATAGTAAAAATCGTTATTTTTATCTTTTTACTGTTTTATATCTATATAAAAAGTGTGGTTATTTACAATATTTAAACATTAAATTAATTTATTTAACAATAGTGAGAGGAGAGAAAGGAGAGACTTACAGAATTTTCTGAACACATTGATAAAACAACCATTATTTTAAGGTGACCCTTTTCTATCTATTTTTTCTATAATATAAAACCACCCAAAAAATTAACAAAAATATTAATTAATAAAAAAGAAATAAAATAATTAAATAAATAATGAAAATTTAAATTTTATTTAAATAGACAATGATGAAGTTTGAATATGTCTTTAATTAATTTTATTGTTTATATTGTTATTATTTACTTATTTTTATAGATAATTCATAAAAAAAAGCAATACTATATATAGTTATTATATATCAATGGGTTATGTTTATTATTATTTTTTTACTCTTTTTTAGGTAAAGGTAAGTATTTTTTTCAACTTGTTATCACAAGGTAACTCGTCGATTTTAGCTGTTTTATGGCCGATCAACACTTTTTTCTATATGTTTTCTCTATAAGTAAAATAGACTATCTCTATGATATAAAAGTCATTATTTGCTCTGCTTTATACGATTAAGCGACTAAAAAAGCAATTTAGATCTTGGTGCTATATTTTGAGATCCTCTTTACGCCTTGCTTGCAAGGTGTTAAATTGATCACGTTTCCGAGATTTTGTTAGTAAAGTTTTATCTATTAATAATTGAATAATTAAAGCTCGGTAATTTATAAACTCAGATTCTACTATTTTCTTAGTATTGTTCAGGCGAAACTCTTGTATCTTTATATTGAAACACTGAAGCAACGGCTGGATGCGATTAATCAACTCAGGCTGGAACGTGCATTTGCATCGATGAGTGATGTGTTTAAACAGGTGTATGGTTTAATTCCTGTTTTACTGCATTACCACCACCCTCAGTTGCCAGGCTATATTCAAGGAAATGTCCCTCATGGTACATGTTTCTTTGAACCTGATGACGTGCAACGTCAATGGGTCAATAAGCTGACTAATGCATCATGTGATGAGCCAATGAATGGATACACCAGCGGAGAGTTACCTATTACGGGTATCTATTCGATGGGAAGTACTTCCTCGATTGGGCAAAGTCACTGCTCCGATATTGATATTTGGGTCTGTCACCAATCTTGGCTGGACCAAGATGAGCGTGCACGTTTACAACGTAAATGTTTACTGATCGAACAATGGGCGGGAGAATTAGGTATTGATGTTACTTTTTTCTTAATTGATGAGAACCGCTTCCGTCATCATGCAAGTGGTAGCTTAGGTGGGGAAGATTGCGGCTCAACTCAGCATATCCTGTTACTTGATGAGTTCTACCGTACCGCTGTTCGCCTTGCAGGTAAACGTTTGTTATGGACGATGGTACCAGTAGAAGAAGAGTACCATTACGATGAATATGTTAATTCACTCTATGCCCAAGGTGTATTAACGCCCAATGAATGGCTTGATTTAGGTGGATTAGGTGAGCTTTCTGCCGAAGAGTATTTTGGTGCAAGCCTGTGGCAACTCTATAAGAGTGTTGATTCACCTTATAAAGCCGTATTAAAAAGTATTTTATTGGAAGCCTATTCCGCGGATTACCCTAATGGCAAATTGTTGGCATTAGAAATGAAACAGCATCTTCATCGTGGTGAAATCGTAAATTACGGTTTAGATGCATATTGTATGATGCTTGAGCGCGTAACCCGCTATTTAGTTTCGATTAATGATTTAACCCGCCTTGATTTAATCCGTCGCTGTTTCTACCTGAAAGTTTGTGAAAAATTATCTAATGAAAAAAATGAGAATGAACCTGCAGGTTGGCGACGCCAAGTATTATCTCAGTTAGTCACGCAGTGGCAGTGGGATCACGAACGTTTAGCGATATTAGATAATCGTGATAGCTGGAAAATAGAGCGCGTTCGTAACGCACATAATGAATTATTAGATACGATGATGCAAAGCTATCGTAATCTTATTCGTTTTGCGCGCCGTAATAACTTAAGTGTCAGTGCTAGTCCACAAGATATTGGTGTATTAACACGTAAGCTTTATGCCGCTTTTGAAGCGCTACCGGGTAAAGTAACCCTGGTTAATCCACAGATTTCTCCTGATTTATCCGAGCCTCATTTAACCTTTATCTATGTGCCACCGGGACGCGCTAATCGTAGTGGTTGGTATCTTTATAATCGGGCTCCTGATTTTGCACATATTGTTGGTCATCAACCGTTAGAATATAACCGTTACTTAAATAAATTAGTGGCGTGGTCTTATTTTAATGGGTTACTTACTAAAGATTCACAGGTTTATATTCATCAAGGTGACTCCTCTTGTGATGAAATTAAACTTCATGAATTAGTGCGGGATATCTCGAGTCATTTTCCTATTCGTTTACCTGCCCCGACGCCTAAAGCACTGTATAGCCCTTGTGAAATTAGACATTTAGCCATTATTGTCAATTTAGAAGTCGACCCAACAGAGCGTTTTTCTGATCAAGTGGTGCATTTTGATTTTAGAAAGTTGGATGTATTTAGCTTTGGCGAGGAAGAGCAATGCTTAATTGGCAGTATCGATTTACTCTATCGTAACTCTTGGAATGAAGTGAGAACGCTGCATTTTAATGGTACGCAATCGATGTTGGAATCGTTAAAAACTATTTTAGGTAAAATGCACCAAGATGCGGCCCCACCTGCATCGGTTGAAGTTTTTTGTTATAGCCAGCATCTACGTGGTTTAATTCGCACCCGTGTTCAACAGTTAGTCTCAGAATGTATTGAATTGCGTTTATCAACCAATAGATTAGAGCCAGGGCGTTTTAAAGCATTACGTATTGCAGGGCAAACATGGGGATTGTTCTTTGAACGTCTTAATGTTTCTGTACAAAAGTTGGAGAATGCCATTGAATTTTATGGTGCTATTTCATACAACAAATTGCATGGATTACCCGTTAAATTAGGCAAAGATGCCCGTTATCTGCCCGCGGTGATTGATGGTTTTGCTTGTGAAGGGATTATTCAGTTCTTCTTTGAAACAACAGAGGATAATAATGTCTTTAATATCTATATCTTAGATGAAGCTAATCGAGTGGAGATTTATTCTCACTGCGAAGGTAGTAAAGAAGAGCTAGTAAAAGATGTCAGCCGTTTTTACTCTTCATCTCATGATCGCTTTACTTATGGCTCAAGCTTTATCAACTTCAATTTGCCACAGTTTTATCAAATCGTGAAAGTGGATGGAGCAACGCAAGTACTGCCTTTTGCTGGGGGATCGTTTGGTAAGCTAAGTGATCTAGGTAAAACAGCGCCAAAAGAAGAGATGAGTACTAAGCCTATTCAAGGATTTAATGATTATCAGGCTGTACATCATCATTGATAATCGACACGGCAAAACCGATAGAGAAGTGATGGGGACTTTCCAGCACCCATCACTTAGTTGTTTGTGTTAAAAAGAAAATGCTTCACCACTTTGTTCGCTGATTGCTTGAGCCAACATGGTTAAAAATTCCCCGCCACTACGATCGCAAACCCACTGTGTACCTTTCCAATCAAAATGATAACCGCCAGAACGCGTTGCTAACCATACTTGATGAAAGGCTTCCTGACGATTAATGATAATTTTACTATGATTTTCAAAGGTTAATGTCATTACGCCACCATTGATTTCACAATCAATATCCGCATCACCTTCATAATTATCAATGGTTTGTTCTATTTCTGACATCAATTCGTCAGCTAATTGGTGAAATTCACTATCGTTCATCTTCATTTTCCTATTTGCTTTTCGAGATCTAACTGCGATTATAGAGGATATTAACCAAATTAATGATAGGCAGATTTCGAATGAAAACGTATTTACGTTGCACCCTTGCTATAATAACACTGATTTCTCTTTCTGGTTGTGGCTTGAAAGGCCCTCTCTATTTCCCGCCTGAAGATACTCAGGCAAATATGACTCAGTCATCCCAGCCAACCCAGCAAGTTGAGACTTCCTCAACACAAAACAATTAGTCAATATTAGAAACGGGACACCCGTTTCAGGCAGGGTTAAGATGCAATTTTCAAAAATGCATGGGTTAGGCAATGACTTTATGGTTGTTGATGCTGTTACCCAAAATGTTTATTTTTCACCAGAATTAATTTGCCGGTTAGCCAATCGACATACTGGTGTTGGGTTTGATCAACTGTTAGTAGTTGAAGCACCTTATGATCCTGAATTGGACTTTCATTACCGCATTTTTAATGCTGATGGGAGTGAAGTCGCACAATGTGGCAATGGTGCTCGCTGTTTTGCTCGATTTGTGAGACTAAAAGGGCTTACAAATAAAAGAGAAATAAAAGTCAGTACCCAGTCTGGCAGAATGACCTTACATGTTATGGATAATGAAGATGTTTGTGTCAATATGGGAGAGCCAGAGTTTGAACCACAAAAAGTACCGTTTCGTGCTCAAAAAGTAGAAAAAACCTATATTATCAGAGCGATGGAACGAACAGTTCTATGTGGTGTGGTGTCAATGGGAAATCCGCACTGCGTGATCCAAGTGGAAGATATCAAAACTGCGGAAGTTGAGTCATTGGGCTCAGTATTGGAACAACACGAACGCTTTCCAGAGCGCGCCAATATTGGTTTTATGCAGGTGGTTGATAGAAATACATTGCATTTACGGGTATTTGAACGTGGTGCTGGAGAAACTCAAGCTTGTGGAAGCGGTGCCTGTGCCGCTGTCGCGGTGGGGATCTCCCAAGGTTTATTAGATAGAAAAGTGAAAGTTAATTTACCGGGTGGATCATTATCAATTGAATGGAAAGGTACAGGAAACCCACTTTATATGACAGGACCTGCTGTGCATATTTATGATGGAACAATCCAGCTATAATATTATTTTTGAGAGGTGCTTGGTATGACGGATAAGAATGAGCAGTTTTGTTACCCTGAGAAAAACGAACTCAACGATCAAACCATCATTGATTATCTCAAGGAGCATCCTGGTTTCTTTATCCGTAATGCCAGCTATATTGAGCAAATGCAAGTTCCTCACCCAGTAAGAGGGAGTATCTCATTAGTTGAGTGGATAATGTCACGTCAGCGAACACGTATCCATTATCTTGAAGAGGATATGCGTTTGTTGATTGAGCAAGCTGCAGAAAATGAATCTCTATTTAGCCAATTACTAAGGCTTATCTCTGAGTTATCCCGCTGTAATTCATTAAAGGAAATGCTGGAACAGTTAAATCTTTGGGCGAAGGAGTTAGGGCTTTACTCAGTACAACTGCGTCTTTTCACCGATCGTTGGCAATTACAACCCCCTTTAGATGCTCAAACACTCGCACTATCTCGTCAAACATTTGAGCATTTCCGTATTCAGCGTATGGGCGATAATAATCACTATTTGGGGCCATTAAATGGCCAAGAAATGATGTTATTAATGCCTAATGTTCGTCGTTCTGGCTCTGTGGCACTCTCATTATTAGGGCATTATGGCGATTTAGGGGTGATCATTTTTAATAGTCGAGATAGCCAACATTTTCAAGAAGGTATGGGAACGGCAATGTTGGATAAACTCGCGCAGATATTACCTGAGTTATTAACTCGCTGGATCGCAAGACAATGAGCCAAATTATTGACGTCCCTGAAACACTCTCATTAGCCATTGATAGCTTCTTAAGTTATATCGAAGTTGAACGGCGATTAAGTCCGGTAACGGTAGAAAATTACCAGCGACAATTAATGACCATTGCACAAATGATGGTTGCAATAAAAATCAACCAATGGTCGTTACTGGAAAGCCAACATGTGCGTATGTTATTGGCTAAAAGCCATCGCAGTGGATTACAACCTGCAAGTTTAGCATTGCGCTTTTCAGCATTGCGTAGCTTCCTTGATTGGCAAGTTTCTCAAGGAATGTTAGCAGTAAACCCCGCCAAAGGGGTTCGAACACCCAAATCAGGTCGTCACTTGCCTAAAAATATGGATGTTGATGAAGTCAGTCAATTGATGAATATCGACTTAAAAGATCCCCTCTCTGTAAGGGATAGAACGATGCTGGAAGTGATGTATGGCGCTGGATTACGTTTATCTGAACTGACTAACTTAAATATCAATGATATTGATCTCCAAGAAGGCGAAGTCCGAGTATTAGGTAAAGGCAGTAAAGAGCGTAAAGTTCCCTTGGGAAGAAAAGCCGTAGAGTGGTTACAGCATTGGTTTGCCATGCGGGAGCTGTATTCTCCTGAGGATACTGCGGTTTTTATCTCAACGAAAAGCGGTAAACGATTATCTGTTCGCAGTGTGCAAAAACGTTTTGAACTTTGGGGGGTGAAACAAGGACTCAGTAGCCATGTCAATCCTCATAAACTGCGCCACTCTTTTGCCACTCATTTACTTGAATCAAGTGGTGATTTGCGAGCAGTACAAGAGCTATTAGGCCACGCTAATTTATCAACCACACAAGTTTATACTCACTTAGATTTTCAGCATTTAGCGAAAGTCTATGATGCTGCTCATCCAAGAGCTAAGAGAGAAAAATCATAATGCACTTTTATCGCACTCTGATGCCGATTGCAGCGATGACTTTTGATTTAGACGATACGCTGTATGACAATGTTCCTGTGATGGATAAAACAGAAGAAGAGACCTTAGCGTTTATCCGTCAGTATGATGAGCGTTTTCACCATTTTACTGAACATGATGTAGATGCTTACAAACAGCCACTATTAGAAAATAATCCTGATATTTTTCACGATATCACTCAGTGGCGTTGGTTAGCGGCTAAAAATATGTTGTTAGACTATGGCTATAGTGAAACTAAAGCACAGCAAGGTGCTGATGAAATTATGGCTCATTTTGCTTATTGGCGTAGCCGTATTAATGTCCCTAATAATACCCATCAAGTGTTGACACAACTGGCGGAAAAAATCCCATTAATCGCTATTACTAATGGTAATGCTAATCCATTAAGCTGTGGGTTGGGGCAATACTTTACACATATTTTAAAGGCAGGGCCTGATGGGCGCTCTAAGCCTTATCCTGATATGTTTGATAAGGCAGCTTCGTTACTTAAACTCCCTCATCAGAATATTTTGCATGTAGGCGATCATCTAGTGACGGATGTAGAAGGCGCGGTTAAAAGTGGATTACAGGCGTGTTGGATTAATTTAGATAATCGCAGTTTGTTTACCGAAGGTGAAACGCGTGTTATGCCTCATATTGAGATCACTGAATTAGCTAAACTGGTTGAATTAATTTAATCATAGACGCGCTCTGTGCAGGTCTTTATCCACTTTTCAGTGGGCATAGTTTTGCATCGGGCGTAAAATCCTGTTAGTTTGTTGCTTAATAAACTAACTTCTGTATATATCCACAGTATTTCTCTTCACTCAATGATTGGTAATTATGGACGTCTCATATCTGCTCGAAGGCCTTAACGATAAACAGCGCGAAGCCGTTGCAGCACCGCGTGTAAATATGCTGGTACTTGCAGGTGCTGGTAGTGGTAAAACACGCGTATTAGTACATCGCATTGCTTGGTTATTATCTGTTGAACAAGCCTCTCCTTTTTCCATTATGGCAGTAACATTTACTAATAAAGCTGCAGCAGAAATGCGTCATCGTATTGAGGACTTGATTGGTACTAGTCAAGGGGGAATGTGGATAGGTACCTTCCATAGTCTCGCCCATCGTTTATTACGGGCGCATTATCTTGATGCTGGTTTACCTCAAGACTTCCAAATCATTGATAGTGATGATCAATACCGTTTAATTCGTCGTATCGTAAAATCCATGGCTCTTGATGATAAGCAATGGCCTCCTCGTCAAGGTATGTGGTATATCAATGGAAAGAAAGATGAGGGACTCCGCCCACAACATATTCAGACCTATGGTAACCCCGTGGAAACCACATGGTTAAAAGTCTATCAAGCTTATCAAGAAGCTTGTGATCGTGCAGGCTTAGTGGACTTTGCGGAGTTGTTATTGCGTGCCCATGAGTTGTGGCTGAATAAACCACAAATTCTAGAACACTATCAACACCGTTTTACCAATATCTTAGTGGATGAATTCCAAGATACTAACCGTATTCAATATGCTTGGATCAGGATGTTGGCAGGACAGACTGGTAAGGTGATGATAGTCGGTGATGATGATCAATCTATTTACGGTTGGCGTGGGGCTCAAGTTGAAAATATTCAAAACTTTTTAAATGAATTTCCCGGTGCTGAAACCATCCGCTTAGAGCAAAATTACCGCTCCACCAGTAATATTCTAAAAGCCGCTAATGCCTTAATTGCTAATAATAGCGATCGCTTAGGTAAAAACCTATGGACAGAAGGGGCTGAAGGCGAGCCGATTTCACTCTATTGTGCATTTAACGACCTAGATGAAGCGCGTTATGTAGTAGGGCGTATTAAGCGTTGGCATGAAGAGGGAGGCGCCCTTGCAGATTGTGCCATTCTTTATCGTAGTAATGCCCAATCGCGCATCATGGAAGAAGCGCTATTACAAGCGAATATGCCTTATCGTATTTATGGTGGACAGCGTTTCTTCGAACGTCAAGAGATCAAAGATGCCCTCTCTTATATGCGTTTAACAGCGAATCGTCACGATGATGCCTCTTTTGAACGTGTTGTGAATACGCCAACGCGTGGAATTGGTGATAGAACCTTAGATGTGGTTCGCCAAGTAGCTAGAGATAACCAAATCACATTATGGGAAAGTGCATTACAGGTTATTGAGCATAAAATGCTAGCAGGCCGGGCTATTGCCGCAATTGCGCGCTTTTTAGAATTAATTGAGACGTTAGCAAATGAAACAGCGGATATGCCGTTGCATGTGCAAACAGACCGTATTATTCGCGATTCTGGCTTAAAAGCGATGTATGAGCAGGAAAAGGGTGAAAAAGCACAAGCGCGGATTGAAAACTTGGAAGAGCTAGTGACGGCGACTCGTCAATTTAGCTATCAAGATGAAGACGAAGATTTAATGCCATTGCAAGCTTTTCTCTCTCATGCGGCATTAGAATCAGGAGAAGGACAGGCTGATGCGTATCAAGATGCTGTTCAATTGATGACACTACACTCGGCGAAAGGGCTAGAGTTCTCACAAGTGTTTATTGTCGGGGTTGAAGAAGGCATGTTCCCAAGCCAGATGTCCTTGGATGAAGGTGGGCGCTTAGAAGAAGAGCGTCGGCTAGCTTATGTTGGCGTGACGCGTGCCATGAAAAAGTTAACACTTACTTACGCTGAAAACCGCCGTTTATATGGTAAAGAAGTGAGCCATCGACCTTCGCGCTTTATTGGCGAGTTACCAAAAGAGTGTGTTGAAGAAGTACGGTTACGGGCGACGGTTTCACGTCCCGTGAATCATCATCGTTTAGGTACACCGATTGTTAGTAATGATACAGGTTACTCCCTTGGTCAACGGGTTAAGCACCCTAAATTTGGTGAAGGTACTATTATTAATATCGAAGGTAGCGGTGAACACTGCCGATTACAAATAGCCTTTAATGGTGAAGGTATTAAGTGGTTGGTTGCTGCTTTTGCACGATTAGAGTGATTGGCTATTTATTGACACTGTTAATTTTTTAAAAGAGAGCAATATAAAAAAACACCCTTACTAATCTAGAAGATAGTTAAGGGTGTTTTTTTTAATGAACATATAATTAACCGAATTAATAATTCCGTTACAGATTATTTTAACGGAGTTAGCTGATGAAAATTACTTCTGTATTATTTGATACTTATTATCCAATTAAGCCTGTGACAAAAATCACTGAGGATTTCTCTGTTGATAAAATGCCTCCTGTGGAGCCTATTTATGAGCAGCGTTTTGATACTTACCATCCTAGTGCTCCTGCCAACCCGTTTGAAGAAGATCTCTATTGTCGATTATTACGACATCAACGTGATTTTGTGCCGCGCATGAATCTCTATTTAAGTGGGGTGATCGGTGCTATCCGTGTTGCAACTAATTCTACATCAACATTCTTTAGACGCTCACAACGCCGTATAGAAGCGATAGCAATGGGTTGTAATATAAAAGAAGAGCACTCAAGCCCTGCCAGAAAGGGGTATCTTTCTGGCGCTTTCATTAGTATTGATAATTTAGCTCAATAGTAAGTATGTGCTAACTTCGTCTTAAACGTTGCTGAGTGTAGAGTGCATCTAAAGTAAATAAGATAAGGGCGACCCAAATAAACCCAAAGGTCACTAAACGCTCCGCATCGATTTGTTCTCCATACACCATAGTGGCGAGAATAAACATCAATGTGGGTCCTATATACTGGAAAAATCCTAGGGTAGATAGACGCAAATGTTGAGCTGCTTCGGTAAAGAGCAGTAAGGGTACGGTGGTGATAACCCCTGCAGCAATCAGTAATGTATTTAGCGACCAGCTATTTTCTAACATATTGCTGGTGGGTGAATGGGTAAAAAAGAGGATATAAACTAAAGCAACAGGAAACAGCCACAGTGTTTCTATTGTCATACCCGTTTGTGCATCTACCCCAAGTTTTTTACGTAATAGTCCATATAGGCCGAATGTGACTGCTAAACTAAGGCCGATAACAGGTACAGAGCCGAATTGCCATAATTGGATAAAGACGCCAGTAAAGGCTAAACTTACGGCGAACCATTGCATACGGCGAAAGCGCTCGCCTAAAAAAATCATACCGAATAACACATTAACTAATGGATTAATAAAGTAACCAAGGCTGGCTTCTAACATAAATCCGTGGTTAACCGCCCATATATAGATAAGCCAGTTACTGGCAATAATCACCGCAGTAAGTGCTAACATTAGTACTTTTTTGGGCTGACGAACAAGTTGGCGTAAATAGGGCCAATGGCGAGTGATCGACATTAAAAGCAACATAAAGAAGAATGACCATAAAATACGGTGTGTTAAGATCTCTTCTGCGGGCACTTCTTGAATGCTTTTAAAATAGACAGGGGCAATACCCCAGATCAAATAGGCGCCTAGGGCACATAAAACGCCTTTTAAAGTGTTTTTCTGGCTCATGCTATCTCTGGTATTGATGGAAATGAAATATGTGACGGGGTTATCATACCCAATGACATTATCTAATGTGTCATTAGGCATGTTTTTTTACAAGTAATTAATATTAATCTACCCAAGATAATGGATAAGTCGCATCAGCCAACAATATAAGTTGCTGTGCCGCTGGCGATATGAACTTGTTTTTCATTGTGTAATTCAACCCTTGCCACAGAAACTTTATTACCACTACGTAGTATATGACTACTTGCGGTAAAACATTCCCCTCGCCCTGGGCGTAAATAATCAACACGTAGATCGATAGTGC
Organism: Proteus sp. HMSC14B05; assembly: GCF_001808035.1. NCBI lineage: Bacteria > Pseudomonadati > Pseudomonadota > Gammaproteobacteria > Enterobacterales > Morganellaceae > Proteus > Proteus sp. HMSC14B05. The sequence goes on from NZ_KV791996.1 coordinate 51,940, forward strand.
CCATTTTGGCCAGTTTTTGTTCGAGTTGCTCTTGGGATATAGGGGCTAGACGTGTTAGGGCATTACCTACACAGACTAAACCTGCACTTACGTCTAACACCGAGGCTATCATGCCACCATGTAAAATGCGTTGTGCGATATTGCCAACCAGTTTGTCTTGGTAGCGAAATTGGATCTCAGCATAATCTTGTTCGAAGCGAATTAATTCTAAACCTATCAGTTGATTAAAAGGCATTTGATAGACAAAAACATGTCCAATCAACGCTTGTGCTTCTTCCAGTGTTAATATTTTCTCCATTTTAAAGTTCCTCGACATTTTATTATTAGGTTAATGTTTTGTTAATAATAGATGACAAAAAGGTAATTTCCCATTCATCAGGTTAATAGAGTGTCGAGAAAATATATGAGATTTAATGGAAATAACGTGTAAAATATGGACGCCTAACGCGAATAAAGCTGATATATAAGCGCTCACGACAAATATTAAGTGCTATCTTTTATATTGTTCACTAATAATACAGGATAATTAACTATGCGTTACATCCGTTCTTTACTCACGGTGATTTTAACCTACCCTGTATGGGGAGTGGCGGCGGAGATATCACCTGTATCATCTCCAACACCGTTGGTTCAGGGCAGTATTATTTCCGGTCTATTACAAGAGTATGATTCACCCTTTGTACTTTACCCTTATGAATCTAATTATATTATTTACACAAAAACCTCCGATATGAATAAAGAGGCGATTGCTAGTTATGATTGGGGTCATAAGGCTAAAAAAGATGAAGTTAAATTTCAGATAAGTCTTGCATTCCCGCTGTGGCGTGGCATTGCCGGGGAAAATTCTGTATTAGCGGCTTCCTATACGCAACGCTCTTGGTGGCAGCTAAGTAATAAAAAAGAGTCTGCGCCGTTTCGTGAAACCAACTATGAACCACAACTATTTTTAGGTTGGGCGACGGATTATCAATTTGCCGGTTGGACATTAAGAGAAATTGAAACGGGATTTAACCATGAATCGAATGGCCGCGCAGAGCCTACTTCACGAAGTTGGAATCGTGTTTATGCACGTTTTATGGCGCAAAAAGGTAATTTCCAACTCGATCTGAAACCTTGGTACCGTTTTAATGAAAGTGCTAAAAATGATGATAATCCCGATATTAATCGCTATATGGGATATTACCGCTTAAAAGCGGGTTATCGTTTAGGCGAAAGTACGTTTACTTTAACAGGGCGTTATAACTGGAGTAGCGGATACGGTGCTGCTGAGCTAGGCTGGAGCTATCCTATTACCAAGCATGTACGCTTTTATACCCAACTATTTAGTGGGTATGGGGAATCGATGATTGATTATAATTTCCGTCAAACTCGTATCGGTGTCGGCGTTATGCTCAATGATATGCTGTAATTTTCTTCATTCTAGGGTAGCATAACACGACAAGTGGTGATGGCACCTTTATACTGGTGCCTTTTCTTTTACTCCTCATTATCGTTCTTACCAGCTTTTCAGAGGAATGGCGTGTCCACAGCAGAAGTTCTTAATTCAATGCCATCAGCTCAGGTTATTTTGCGCGAAACCTTTGGTTATCAGCAATTTCGACCAGGCCAGCAAGAGATTATTGATACCATTATCACCGGGCGCGACTGTTTAGTCGTCATGCCGACGGGAGGGGGAAAATCGCTTTGCTATCAAATACCTGCGCTTTTGCTTGATGGCTTAACCGTAGTTGTTTCTCCGTTGATTTCCCTAATGAAAGATCAAGTTGATCAACTCTGCTTACATGGTATTGACGCGGCATTTCTTAACTCAACTCAAAGCCGAGATGAACAACTGCAAGTACAAATGCGTTGTCAACGGGGCGAAATAAAACTGTTATATATTGCACCTGAACGCCTAATGATGGAGAGTTTTCTTCACCATTTAGTGCAATGGCAGCCTGCTTTATTAGCGGTGGATGAAGCACACTGTATTTCTCAATGGGGTCATGATTTTCGCCCTGAATACCGAGGAATTGGCTTATTAAGACAGTATCTTCCTGATGTCCCTATTATTGCGTTAACGGCGACAGCTGATAATACAACACGTCATGACATTATTAATCAGCTCGCGTTACGCACTCCTTTAGTTCATATTAGCAGTTTTGACCGCCCAAATATTCGTTATACTTTAGTTGAAAAATATAAACCGCTCGATCAACTTTGGCTGTTTATTCGTGGGCAGAAAGGAAAATCAGGCATTATCTATTGTAATAGTCGCAGCAAAGTAGAAGAGACCGCTGAACGACTAGGCAAGCGAGGATTAAGTATCGCGGCTTATCATGCGGGTATGGATATTGCCACACGAGCGAAAGTGCAAGATGCTTTTCAACGCGATGATTTGCAGATTGTGGTCGCAACGGTCGCTTTCGGTATGGGAATTAATAAACCTAATGTACGTTTTGTGGTTCATTTTGATATTCCGCGTAATATTGAATCTTACTATCAAGAAACGGGACGTGCAGGACGCGATGGTTTACCTGCACAAGCGGTACTGTTTTATGATCCCGCGGATATGGCTTGGCTACGTCGTTGTTTAGATGAGAAGCCAGAAAGTGAACAAAAAGCGATTGAATCCCATAAATTAAATGCCATGGGGGCTTTTGCCGAAGCACAAACTTGTCGACGTTTAGTGTTACTTAATTACTTTGGTGAACACCGCCAACAAGCTTGTGGTAACTGCGATATTTGCCTTGATCCACCTAAACAATATGATGGGTTAGTGGATGCACAAAAAGCATTATCTTGCATCTATCGTACCGGACAACGTTTTGGTATTGGTTATATTGTTGAAATTTTACGCGGTGCCAATAATCAACGCATTCGCGATAATGGTCATGATAAATTGCCAGTTTATGGTATTGGTAAAGCCCATAGCCATGAATATTGGATGAGTGTGATCCGCCAATTGATCCATTTAGGTATGGTTGCGCAAAATATCGTTCATCGTTCTGCATTACAATTGACTGAGATAGCTCGACCGATATTGCGTGGTGAGGTGTCATTACCCTTGGCAGTACCACGACTATTAAGCCCAACAAAAAGCCGTTATCAGCAAACAAAAAATAGTCATCGACAGTACGATAGGAAATTATTTGCGAAACTACGCAAATTACGTAAATCTATTGCTGATGAAGAAAATATTCCACCCTTTGTGGTATTTAATGATGTCACACTGATTGAAATGGCGGAACAATGCCCTGTCTGCCCTGATGAATTGTTGTTGATCAATGGGGTAGGACAACGAAAACTAGAACGATTTGGGCCAGCATTTATGACACTTATCCGTGATCATATTGAGGGGTTCGAATAGCGCCAACGAGGAGGAGCCGAATGACAACCACACTTTTTCAGCACATGTGGTTATCTCGTGAAAAGCAATTCTCTGCTTTTACGAATGGTATCTTATTGGACTTTTGGAACCAACGACAGGAAGGCGAATTTACCGGAGTCGATGGCGTGAGCATTCGCTATGTTCATTGGCGCTCTTCATCACACAAAAAAGCGTTGGTGATCTGCTCTGGTCGTAGTGAAAGTTATGTAAAATATCCTGAAGTGGCCTTCGATTTTTATCATCTTGGTTATGATATTTTTCTTCTCGATCATCGGGGGCAAGGATTATCAGGGCGCTTATTAGATGATCCGCAAAAAGGCCACGTAGAAAAATTCAGTGATTATGTCGATGATTTATCGACATTTATTGATACTATCGTTTTGCCTTATCACTATCAGCACTATTTTGCGTTAGCCCATTCGATGGGCGGCGCTATTTTAGCCAGCTACCTATTACGTAAACCTGATATTTTCCAAGCCGCCGCACTGTGTGCGCCGATGTTTGGGATTAATTTACCAATACCACGCTGGGTGGCTAATTTTTTAGTTAACCGTGCAGAACAAAGTGTTTCAGAACGAAATAATTACGCGGTATCAACGGGCAAATGGTTTCCTTTGCCATTTATCTTGAATGTATTGACTCATAGCCATGAAAGGTATCGTCGATACTTACGTTACTATGCCGATTTCCCTCAATTACGTTTAGGTGGGCCGACCTATCATTGGATGAAAGAGAGCCTAGAAACGGGGGATTGGCTGATTGAACATGCAAAAGAGATTAACACCCCTTTGCTAGTACTTGAAGCTGAGCTAGATAAAGTGGTGGATAATCGGGGAGTAAGGGCTTTCTGTGATGGTTATAGTCAGTCCAGAACAAGAGAAGAAAAGCAAAAATTGCCACTTGTGATTGAAGGTGCGCACCATGAAATCTTGTTCGAAATAGATAAGCTACGCTCACAAGCATTAATTGAAATCTGTGAGTTTTATGATAAGCATTTATTTTAATCAGGAATGTGTATGTATTCGATAGTTGCTTCTGATCTTGATGGCACCTTGTTATCACCTAACCACTTATTAACTCCCTATACCAAAGAAACGTTACATCTGCTTATTGAAAAAGGGATCCATTTTGTGTTTGCCACAGGACGTCATCATATCGATGTGGCACAAATTCGTGATGGGCTTGGTATTGACGCGTATATGATCACTTCAAATGGGGCTCGAGTACACAATACGCAAGGCACTCTTATTTTCAGTCAAGATCTTGAACCTGAAATCGTTTATGACTTAGCCCTAATGGTGTTTGATCACCCAGATATTGCAACGAATATTTATAGCAGTGATGACTGGTATATCAATAAAGAAACGCCTGAATTAAAAGAATTTTTTAAAGAATCGGTATTTAATTACCGTCTATTTGAGAAAACAGGCTTCCCAACAACGCAGGTGTGCAAAGTCTTTTTTACCTCAGAAGATCATGAATTGTTAGTTGAGTTAGAAAAGAAAATTAATCAACGTTGGGGTAATAAAATTAACGCAAGTTTTTCGTTGCGTAATTGTCTAGAGATTATGGCGGGTGGGGTATCAAAAGGAGAGGCACTACAAAAAGTCGCTAAGCTGATGCAACATTCAGTCAAAGATGCCATTGCATTTGGTGATGGTATGAATGATAAAGAGATGCTACAGATGGCGGGTAAGGGCTGCATTATGCAAAATGCCCACCAGCTACTAAAAGATCTATTACCGGATATGGAAGTGATTGGCTCAAATGTTGATGATGCTGTTGCACACTATTTACGTAAGTTGTATCAGGTTTAATCACAACCAATGGGATAAATTAAAAGGCGGATAATACTTCCGCCTTTTAGTTTAAGAGCGCAATTTACTTAATGATATTGCAGGGTAAATTGCAGTGTTCCATCAGCTTTGCCTGCGGTGGTAGTCTCAGAAGTTTGTATATAACCCGCTTCTAAAGGAATAGAAAAATTACCACTGTTATTCTTTTCGCTCACCGTTATCAATTTTCCTAACTCAATAGGTTGGTTTTGGTATTTCACCTGAATGCCATAGCCTTTGGCTGTATTGCTATCATTGGCATTATTAAGGCTAATTGTGCCGGCGGTTTGGCTAGCATCAGGGGTGCCATCGAATTTTATCTTAATGGGTGAAACGGGATCACAATCTAAATCGATATTCACATCTTGTAGACTATCAGGGCTAACAGAGCCAACACCATTAAAGCTCGATTTTGCCACAGAGCCTAAAGGAACATTAATATTATTATTGATAACTTCACAGCCACTGGAAACAATATTAAGGGGATTAAGGTAAACCTTTGGTTCAGTACGGCCAGTATTGTCACTGGTGATAAATCCCCCATTGTGATACAAAATCAGCATAGCAACCCATGTGCTTGGAATGGTTTGTGATTTGATATTGTTACGCAGTTTATATAACGTCATTTTTAAAGAAGCGGTATAACTACTACGGTTTAAGTTACTTGTGCAAATAAGGCGATTACTGTAGTTGCCATCAACATTATATAGTCCATCGACATAAGCGGAACCGGTGCAACCGACAGTAATAGTCCCGTGTAGGGTATAACCGATACCACTAGTCCCTAATTCACGCACATAGGCACTGCCTACTTTAGGGCTGGAAGCTGAAATATAGCCGGGCAAGTAGATCCCCGCCTGTACTGGGCCTGTGATATTCCACCAAGTCCAGCCATACATAGTGCCTAAGTCAATCGTTGCCAGCTCTGTTAAAATAGGCGCGGTTCTTGAAACATAAATTGGATTGTTATAACTCACCGTTCTAGTGGTTGTATCGGCACGATATTCAGCAAAAGCGGTTGATGTATACAAAAGTGCAGACAGACAACCCAAAGTTATATATTTATTCATATTTATCACCTATCTGCAGTCCAGTTGTAAAAATTGAATTTTCTCGAGCGATAGATCGGCGTTTAATGTTGCTTGGCACTGTTCGGTAGCACTATTCCCCCATTTGGCTTGTAGTTGACTACTTGCAGGTACACCATTTAGGAAAACCTCACCATCATTAGCCACAATCCCACTGGAAATCACTTGTCCATCTTGGCTAATTTCAACTTGGCTACCGAATGGTAAAGGTTTACCGTTATAAGAGAGGTTCACTAATACTCTTGCACCCTTGCGAGCTTTAAAATCGGCTAAAACAATCGCGCCTTTCGTTGGGATCACTGTTGTTGAAGTGAGTTCCACATCGTTGTTTCCCTTTAAGGAAGCGGGATCAACCGTTACTCTATTGCGTTCATAACGGGAAACGTTAGGGATAACGGCATAACCTTGAGCATTGGTATATAAACTTTGTGCACTGCTAATTTTCAAATGATCAATATCTTCCGCTTTGATTAAAATAGCGGAGTCATAGATAGTGCGAGATGGGGTTATTCCATCTTGATGGATTAATAACGCGCCAGTTGCTCCCCAATTCACTGACTGGAAACGTTTATCATAGTTATAACCAGCACTGATTTCGCCACCTGAAGCACTATAACTACCATTGATAGCACCGCTATATTCTTGGCGAGTATGGTTATAGTTTTGCGAAATATCATACTGAAGATTGTTATCTTCGAGACGAGTACCACTTAAACTCACAGAACTTATCGAATCACCTTGTTTACTGGTGTTATAACGATAACTTAACCAATTGTTATTGTTGGTCATATTGAACGGTAGGTTAAAGTTAATCGATAAAATTTGATCGGTTAATTCACTTTCTTGCCGTTTATTATAGGCATAAGAAATACTATAACTGAGTGAGCGATAATTAGAGTTAAAGCTTAGGTTGATATTGCGATCGACTCTATCTTGATACCAATAGTATTGCTGATAACCATTTAAAGAGAGGTAACCAAGCTCTCCTAATGCTTGCGATACTGAGATCTGAAACTGTTTTTTCTTACGATAAAGCTGTGAAAAGCGTTCATTCGTGGTTGAAAAATCATAATAATCTTTAGTTGAGTAGCGATAAGACGCTAATGAGAATCCTGTTTTGGTATCCGGTAAATATTTTGAATACTGGACACGATAAGATTGCCCTTGTGCTTTATGGTTATCGATAAGTGTGGTATTTGCATGAGTTATATCGGCTGAAATCGCCCCTAAATAACCCATATTTACGCCGGCACCTATCGCATAAGCTTGATAATCTGCTGAAAGTAGCGTACCTCCATAAAGGGAAAAATTATAAGGTAAGCCGTAAATGGCAGAAGCTTGTAAAAAGGTCGGTTTTCGCTCTGCGCTATCAGCATTATATTTCCCCAAGTCGAGACTATATTTTAAGTTCCCAGCTCGTTGCATCATGGGGACTGCAGAGAAGGGTTGGGAAAATGTACGTTTGCTTCCATCAGCTTCTTCAACAGTCACTTGTAAATCACCACTATAAGAGGTGGGATAGAGATCTGATATTTCAAATTCACCGGGGGGAACAGAGGTTTGATAAATAACACTATTATTTTGGCGAATAGTCACCATTGCGTTGCTTTGTGCAATTCCTCTTACAACAGGAGCAAAGCCACGCTGACTTTGTGGCAACATGCTTTCATCTGAGGCTAATTTAATACCACGATAAGGAACACTTTCTAACACATCATTACTTGATGCGGTTTCACCTAGTGTTAATCGACTTTTTAAACGGCGGATATCGCGTTCAACGTAAGTTTGTAGACTGTTCCATTCTGCGGCATTATCACTATTTTTGTTGTAAGTGCTGTGATTACGTACACGCCAAGCGCCTAGATTAATACCACTGCGTAATCCTAAAAAGATATTGTCACTGTCTTTTTGGTCTCGATACCAATATTTATTCTGACGATAGGTGTAATTAATAAAGGCTGCATTAATCCCATCATTCCATTCTGTGGGGGATATATAACCTTGCCCATAGTTATATAATGCAATTTGTGGGATCGAAAATGATAATCGCGCACGTGAAAAATCATATTTATATGTAGCATTAGGAATAACACGAGCAATATCCGTTATTTTACTACTATCAGGTTGTTGGCTAAACGCGTCTGTAACGGACCCTTTGACTCCCCAATTGAGTAAATCCTGTTTACTGATTTCAGGCGCCAGCACTTTTTTATCGTCATCAAAAATAAAACGAATTTGACGATTATCGATAAGTTTATCGTTAAGATAAATATCGACAGAATAGACACCAGGAAGTTGTCCTCCTGCATAGGACAGGTAATTCAGACTGTTAATATCTGCAACGTGATTTTCGATACCTAAATTAAGTGCTTCAGGATTAAAAATATCTTCAGCAAGAACAGTATAAGGGAATAAAACAGTCGTGATAGCAATAGCTAACACTCCACGACGATAAAGATTATCTGCCATGTTGATGGGTAATCGTTTTGTAGATACTGCTATCATAGAAAAAGTCATCGCCGTATACTCTTAATTTAATACTTTATCTACAGTCGCACCGTAATCATTGATAAATTGAACGGTAACTTTCTGCGGAATATGATTTTCTTTTAGCAAGACCACTTCTTGGTGAGGATTAACAAAATCATTAAATGGGTAGCGTTTATCACCCACTAAGATATGTTTAATTGTCAGGTGATACGGCGTATCGTTATTTATTACTAACCCTTTATTTTGTTTAGATAATTTCACCTTATCAAAATCAAGTGGTTCAATATCATGGGCACGGAGAAACAATTTAAATTGAGAGTTAATCACTAATTGGAGTTGATTCTCTGGACTTTTTTCCATCGGTGGAATGGATTTGATATTGAGCCAATAAACCACTTCTTGGTTTGATGCCAAAGGTGCTCCGGTATATGAAATTCGCGCCGTGCCTGAACTATCTGGCTCAATACGAAATAGTGGAGGTGTTGCAATAAAAGGTGTTTTTTCATCACCTTGATAAGCTGAAACCCAACTTTGAATTAAATAGGGTTTTTCCTTATCCGTATTCATAATTGGAATACTGATTTCACGTAGATTATCGTCATAGACAAAACGTGTTCCTCCCACACTTATTCCAGCAGCTTGGCTAGCCGTTATGAGGGAAAATAGTAAAAATAATATTAGGGAAATATTCTTTTTCATAAGTGGCCATAAGTTTGAGGAGAGGTGAGAGGGTAATGGTGATTACCCTCATATTTATCATTTATTATTTATATTGGATGCTATATACAGCAGAGCCATTGGCAGGGCCTGGTGTTGCCGCATCAGTTGCTTTATAACGAGCAACGTAGTCTAGGTTAATTTCCGTACCTGTGATCTGTACATCTTGTGAATCGTCATACAGTTTGATTTGGGAAACAGCATCTTTCTCAAATAACGCGATACCTACGTTAGTTGCGCCACCAGAAACTTGATCTATAGCTAAGATATCTCTGTCGCTTGCATCACGAGTACCGCCAAAACGTACGGCTACCGTGGTATCAACAGGGCAGTCGATTAATTTAATGGTAAAATCTTTCAGGCCAGCAACTTCCCCTTTGGTTGCTAAGCTTTTAGAAGAAACTTTGCCTAAGTCGACGGTTAAGTTTTTAGAAGAGCCATCAACAGTACATGCTTGATCGGTTATTTCTCCCGTAAAGTTAATTGTGCCTGATGCTAAAGCAGCAGGTGCTGAGAATATAGAAAGAGTCACTCCTAATGCACAGAGTGATTTATTTAATTTGCTCATGATCGGTCCTATATAAAAAGTAAGCGAACTTACTTTTTAATCTATTTATAAGTATATATGTGTATAAATTTATTTGCATAGACAGTATGCCGATAAAATATAACACTGCTAATTTTTTAAGTTAATAAACATTTACATGAGTTTTTTTGTTCTTGCATCAAATTATTTAATATGTCGTAATTTAATTAAAATGATTTTTTATTAAAAGTTTTTAGATATTTGTTGAATAGCTAATTGTTGATAATAAACTTTGCAAGTTTTCATTAATAAATGAATTTTTATTCAAATATAAATAGAATTTATATTCCTTCTCTTTTTTATGCGTTATTAATTGTTTTATTGTTTTTTTATTCAATTCATCTTGAATAAAAATAAGGGGGAGACGTGCATAACCTAAACCATGCTGAATTAAGCTAATTGCTGTCTCTACAGAGCCAACTTGAATGACTTGGGCCTGATTATCAGTATCGGGTGAATCAGGAGAAAGAGAAATACAGCTATGCCTTTGTAATTCCTGTAATAATTCCTCATCTTGTAGTTTCTGTAATGGGCTATCTGGATGTGATACTAAGGTAGTTGTAATGCTTTCTAAAACAATAGGTTGCAGTGATTTAATATAATAAGGTGACACAATTAAATCATATTCTTTTTGCGCTAAAATTTCTGATTTGCTGAGAGAATTCCTATAAATATTAATATCATACTGTTTATTCTGCTTAATAAATTGTGAGATTTTATTTAAAAAAAGATCAGCGACATACATTGGGTCAATTAGTACGTTAATTTTTAACTTATTGTTAATCTTGATGTTTTTTGCCTTTTTTTCTAGAGATAATGCTTTTTCTGTCACTTCTCGAGAAAGTGTTAGCAATAGTTCTCCCTCAGTAGTTAATACTGCGCGTCTTTTTTCTAAAGAAAGTATTTCTATACCCAAGGTTTGTTCTAACTTATTGATAGTATAGCTAATTGATGATTGAGTCCTATGTAACACATCAGCGGCTTGAGCAAAGCCACCGTAATCAACAACAGCTTGTAAGGTGATCCATTGGTCTAATGTTGTGCGGGATTTTTCCATAATGGAGTCCTTCTTATTATTGTTTATTAATAATGCATTTTAAACGAAGCTAGCAATATATCTTAGCATTGTTAATAGGTAATAATACGCATTTTTTTTGTGAGTTAAAAAAATATTAACATTATAAGTTGTAATGCTACTTTTTAATTAGAGAAGAATATTTATAGTTATTTTTTATTGTTATCTTTGAATATAACACTTAAATTTTTATTTTTTTATATGTAATTTTTATAACTATTGTTTTTATTTTCATTAATAGTCCACTTAAGTCTTAGTATTTTTTTAATATAAATTGTTAATTGATGATTTATATTTCTTATTTGTGTTTTTTATTTTTCTTTTTTCATTTTATTTTTTTTATTTTGTTTTTATTAAATATAAATATTAATTAATTTCTTAATTACTTATTTTTTAATAAATATGTTTATCTATTATATTTAAAAATAAAGATAAAAAAGAAATTGGCCAAGTTAGTGTTCACCTCGTGTGAAGAGAAAACAAACTTGCGTATATAATAAATTAATACACTTATCTTTTTTAGACTACTTGTTGGTGTTTCATATAGCAATTTGAATGATTTTTGCTACGTCACGCTGATGCAGCAAGGAAAAGGAGAGGATAATGATAGGTTAAAAAATAAACTAAAATTATTTGACTTAAGTTAAACAAAAATTAAATATGATAAAAATAAGTAAAATAAAATATCGAAAATAGTATTTTAATACTCATTTATTGAGTAAATTTAAGTATAAAAACGTATTTTTGTGATCTTTAGCAATAAAAAAAGATAGGCGTGTTTGCACAAATTTTTGAAGAATACAGAACAAATATGGCTTTTTATATTGCAAAAATTGATAAAAATTAAAATAAGAGAAAACAGTAAGCAACTAAGATGGTCGCTATTATTTCTTAATTCTTTACTTAGTAAGAAGGATCTTTGGTAATAAAAGAGATCTCTATAAGTAAATAGAAAACTAAGTAACATTTTATGATGTTCATATTCCAATATTGTATAATTATATATCGATAAAATAGTTTCATTGTGTTATTAATCATCAATTTTATTAAACAAAAAAGTGAAAAAAAGTTATTAATAGTGATAGGTAAACGGAGTGTGCATACCTATTGTGGTGTGACATGCGTCATACCAACAGAATAGCTGTTTATAACTGGCTGTTTGTATTGAATGCTAGGCGCATAACAGTGGTAAGAAGCGAGGTAACAAGAAGCAAAAATGCCACTATTTTGGTTTTTTCATTTAAATTAGTGGCATTTTTATTCAAAGTAATAGATGTAATTGACTACAATCCGCCTACTTCTCTCGGTGTTGCACGCATTGAAGTACTAATGGTATTACCCACCATATCTACCCGTGCTTGGAACGGCGGGAATGGTAATGGAATGCCATGCTCTGCAAAGGCTAGCAGAATATTTTGATGGATCTCATGTCTGGCTGGCATTCTATGTCCCATTTCTGCGGCATAAACACGTAACTCGAAGATTTGGATCCCTTGTTGTAGGTCAACCAAGTAAACCTCAGGAGCGGGGTTGTCTAAAATCATGGTAGAGCGTTTAGAGGCTTCTAATAAAACATTGGTCACTTGTTCACTATTGCAATCAGCTGGCGCAGGGATGGTCATTACGATACGTGTAATAGAGTCTGATAATGACCAGTTAATAAATTGCTCTGTAATAAATGCTTTATTAGGCACAATGATCTCTTTTCTATCCCAATCGGTGAGCGTGGTGGCTCGCGTATTGATTTTAGAAATATTCCCAGTCAAGTTACGGATAGTAACGGTATCACCAATACGAATTGGCTTTTCAAACAAGATCATTAACCCTGAGATAATGTTGGCAAAAATTTCTTGTAAGCCAAAACCAAGACCTACCCCCATAGCGGCAATTAACCATTGTAGTTTTGACCACTCAATACCTAATAATGAGAAACCAACAATACTGCCTATTAGGGTGATGCTGTATTTCGTTAAAGTGGTAATGGCATAACCTGTACCAGGTGTTAGATCTAAGTGTTGTAAAATTGCCAGTTCAAGCAGTGCTGGCAGGTTTCTTACCAATTGTGCCGTGATAATAATCACTAATATAGCGACTAAGATAGACCCCATGGTAATGGGCTGGATAGTATTGACGCCATTAACAGAGGAAGTCACATCCCATAGTCGGATATTATCGACAAAAGAGAAGGCTGTATTGAGCTCTGACCAGAGTAAAATCATGGACACGAGTGCAATCATGGTCAGAATAGAACGTACTAGACCAATAGATTGTGCACTAATCGCATCAAGGTCAATGGCTTGATCTTCCAACTCTAAGTTAGCGGTACTCTCACCACTGCTGCCAACAATGGTATTCTCATCTTCCCCTTTGGCTCGTTGAGCTAAAATTTCTGCCCGTTTTTGTTTGGCTCGTTCAAAGGCAAGCTTACGACGTTGGATCAGCATCCATCGTTGAATAATATGATAAATAATCAGCAAGGCAAACCAAATCGCCACAGACATCTCTAAGCGACCCAGTAATACGATGGAGGTTGAGAGATAGCCTAAGATAGCCGCGAGGGCTGCAAGAACAGGGGCAACAAGTAAGAACCACCATAAAATGGTATTTATCACATTATCACCAGAGCCATGTTTATCTAAGTAAAGCGGCACATGTGCCTTTTTTAGGCTTGAGGTAATAAAACTTAAAGCAATGCACAATAATAAAAAGCAAAAACGTCCAACTGTTGGCGCAAATTCTCTGTCACTATAGTATTCAAAGGTGATAAGCGACATCATTAACGGCACAATGACGAAAATCGACAGTTGATAAAAGCGCATCGCTTTTTTCACACGACTCTCTTTCCATTTAAATTGCGCGATAAATAACCCATTAGGGCGAGCAAAGGTAGCACTTATCATAAATAGCCATAGCACGGGGGCTGCGGCAGTTACACCATAACCAATCGCTCCCGCCATGGGATAACGCCATTCGACACTTTGTAAACCATATCCTACGGCAGACCATAATAGCGGTAGTGGTAAGGCGATTAATATTGACCAAAATACGGTACGCACCGTTAATGAGAAATGATCTTGAGTGACTTTACCAATGCGATTACTGACTCTTTCAAGAAACGCATTGTAATGCTTACGGGTACGAAGACTAAAACCGACAATAGATAGGGTGACCAGTAGATAGATAAAGGTATCTTGGTTTTTGAGCATGTTAACCGCAGCATGCCCTAATTGTGAGAAAGTATCTAATGAGAGTAGGCGAGTAATATCTTTAATTAATAAAACCGGATAATTGAGTTTTATTGGGCTGATATCGGCCACCCAGAACATATAGCGGTTTGTGGCATCTTTTGTCTCTTTTAAGGCATCCGCAAGTTGTGTTGTGGCTACTTTAAGCTTGGTCAGCTCTAAGATTTGGGAGTCATAACCGGATAAAAGAGAATTGAGTAACTCTTGGCGCGCTTGAATGAGGGAGTCAAAAATATATTGCTGAGCTTCTGGTAGCTTTGAGCCATCGGCAGTTTCAGGAGGTTGGATTTTGCCTAGGTTTTCTAGCATCTCTTCATAGCCTAATCGTTCAACACGTAACTGAACGATATCTCTATCCAGCTCTTGAGAGCGGGGCATTTCAGGTAAGCGGGCCAATTGTGTTCTTAATGCTTCACCTAATGCCGTAGAGCCACTTAACCATTGTGCTTGCTCTCGAATGGTTGTGAGTGTCTGTCTTACTTGTTGGGTTTGTTGTGTTGTTAGACGCTGTTTTTCGGTTAACTCACTCATTTCTTGCGTCTGTTTATTGAGGATCTGAGAAAGTTGACGGTTAGTCTCGATTTGCTTAGTCAGAAACTCGGGGAGTTCGCCCCCTTGCTCGGCGAGCATTTCTGTCTTTTCTAAAGCGAGATCTGCCACTTCTTGGCGCTTAATATTCAGTAAACTACGCAATTGTTGCAGTTGTACATCAAGTCGTTGATAACGTTTTTTAAATAGCTCCAAGCGCAGTCGAGTAATTTCTTGACGATTATTAGCAGAAAGTTGCGCCATTTCCAGCTCATTAACCATCGCTTTTCGTGCTGTGACTTCAGCTTGGGTTAATTTATTTTGTGCTTCTGCTAGTGGGGTGTTTGATGCCCCTATTGCCGCTAAACGCGCCGTTGCATCACTTAGTAAACGACGAGCTTCTGAAAGTTGCTGAGGGAGTAAATTGAGTGATTCGCTGATTTCACGGCTTTTATCTTGCTCTTGTTGTTGTAGCCGAGCTTGTTCCATCAGTTGGCTACTCACTTGAATGATTTTTTGCTCAAGCTCAGGAATAGTAATTTTTTCTGGAATTGTTGGAACTGAGTGACTCTCTTCGAGTAATTTAGCCCTTAGCTCTTGAGTGATCTGCGGATATTCATCAATAGTCTTTTGATAATTATCCGCATTAACTTGAGCTTTTTCACCATCATTTATCCAATTGATGGTGCCTTGTAGCGCCTGAACAGTTTCAATATCTTGAGGATTAGTACTGCCTTCAAGTTGTTTGATATCTTGACGTAATTTATCAACATCCGCAGCAAACACCGAAGTATTGAATGAGATAGTCAGAAAAAAGCTAAAAAGTAGACTGATTATCAGGCGCACAAGGTTTACTCCGAATTACGAATTATTCATTAATGGTATTATTATCGCAGGCCTTATGATCAGTGCCTGTGGCATTAATGATAGAGCCTAGTAGTTCTCCCATTAATGTTACAGAGCCGTTCATCAGATCTTTATTTAATTGAACACTATTTTCAGGGAAGAGGTTAATAACGGTCGAGCCTAATTTAAAGCGTCCCATCTCTTCACCTTTTTTCAGAAATATAGCGCCAACTTTATCCGCTTGAGGATAAGTCCAACGTTTAATAATACCTTCACGTGGTGGTGTTACCATGCCACACCAGACCGTTTCAATACTCCCTACAATGGTCGCTCCAACAAGAATTTGTATCATGGGACCAAATTGGGTGTCAAAAAGGCAAATAATACGTTCATTACGAGCAAATAAGTTAGGAACATTTGCCGCAGTTAAAGGATTAACAGAAAAGAGATCGCCGGGGACATAAATCATCTCTTTTAATAATCCATCGCAAGGCATATGAACACGGTGGTAATCCCGTGGTGAAAGATAGGTTGTAATAAATTGCCCATGGCGGAACTGGTCGGCCAAGGTAAAATTACCTGCTAGCAACGCTTCAAGGGTGTAAGAGTGCCCTTTGGCTTGTAAAATTTGATCGTCTTGGATCTGACCAAGCTGACTGACAGCGCCATCTGCGGGGAGAGCCAGTTGGTTATCTCCTTCAACAATAGGGCGAGCGCCATCTTTTAATGCACGAATAAAAAACTCATTAAATGTTGCATAAGCCTGAAATTGGCTCTCTTTCGCTTCATTCATATCAACTTTATATGCGCGAGCAAACATTTTGATAGCAAATTGAGTAACGCTACCCGCTTTTTTATTGGCAAACCAACCAGCTAGCTGTGTTAGCCATAATTTAGGCAATAGATACTGTAGTTTAATTTTTAGCTTGTCCAAAATGGCAACCTCTGGGATCGAACGATAAAAAATCGACAAAAGGGGTCTATTGTACCCACCCTTAATAGGGTTGTCAGTGAATCTATGCTTAAGAGTCTAAATTAATATTTTTACGCACTTTCACCTGACTCATACTTTCTAAAATTCGGTGATAGTTTTCAAATCGGGTTGGTGCGATTTCACCTTTATCTACGGCTTCGGTGATCAAGCAACCCGGATCGTCATTATGCTTACAATCACGGAATTTACAGCCTCCTAAGAAAGGTCGAAACTCAATAAAACCTTTGGTCACTTGCTCAGGTGTTAAATGCCACAAACCAAATTCACGTACCCCCGGTGAATCAATAACATCGCCTCCTAGAGGGAAATGGTAAAGGCGCGATGCGGTGGTGGTATGTTGTCCAAGCCCTGAGTTGTCAGAGACTTGATTGACCAGAATACTTTCTTCCATTGGTGGTAAGAGAGTATTGAGAAGGCTCGATTTACCCACACCTGACTGGCCAGCAAAAATAGAGATACGGCCAATTAATGCTTGAGTTAATGCTTCTAATCCCTCTTTGGTATAGCTTGAGACTTCAAGCACTTGATAACCAATATCTTTATAAATTTGCATCCACTCACTTACCATCGCTCGGCTTTCTGCATCTAACATATCGACTTTATTCAATACAATAAGGGGTTCGATATTTAAGGTTTCACAAGCCACTAAGTAGCGGTCGATAATATTAAGTGAAAGCTCAGGTAAAATGGCTGAAACAATAATAATTTGATCGATATTAGCGGCAATAGGTTTAATACCATCATAATAATCTGGGCGAGTGAGTACAGAAGTACGCTCATGAACAGCTTCTACAATGCCATTGACGCGCACATTTTCTTGGGTTTGTAATGCAGGGCGCCACACCACTCTATCGCCTGTGACTAGGGATGAAATAGTACGGCGAATATTACAACGAGTAATAGAGCCATCTGCAGCTTCAATATCTGCATGTTGCCCAAAGCGACTGATAACGAGGCCTTCGGTCGCTTCGCCTAATTGTGTATCGTCTAATTCAACGTGATTTTTTTTCTCTTTGCTTTGCAAACGCTTTTTATGATTTTCTTGTACTCGGCGTTGCTGGCCTTTAGATAATTTACGTTTTGTCACCGATCCTCACTTGTGTTATTCGGTTAGATGTTCTTTTGTCGTGCTTATTGAGTAAACGCGCTATGATAAAGGTTAAAATATCATGTCTCACTCTAAGAAACAGCTAGGATATATTATGTCAAAAAGCGAGAACAATCTTATCTGGATAGATCTGGAAATGACCGGCCTTGATCCTGAACGCGATCGTATTATTGAAATTGCCACTATCGTCACCGATCCCCAACTTAATATTTTAGCTGAAGGTCCCGTTATTGCCGTACATCAATCGGATAAATTACTCGCCTCGATGGATGAATGGAATACTACAACACATACGGCAAGTGGTTTAGTTCAGCGGGTTAAAGAGAGTCAGTATGATGATGCGGCTGCACAACAAGCCACTATCGAATTCCTTGAAAAATGGGTGCCACAGGGTGCATCACCGATCTGTGGTAATAGTGTGGGGCAAGATAGACGTTTTCTATTTCGCTATATGCCTGAATTAGAAAAATATTTTCATTATCGTTATCTCGATGTCAGTACACTAAAAGAGTTAGCTCGTCGCTGGAAACCTGAAATCCTTGAAGGATTTAAGAAAAAAAATACTCATCAAGCGTTGGATGATATTCGAGAATCTATTGCTGAATTAGCCTATTATCGCCAAACCTTTATTAAAGAGTAGAAATTAGCTGATTGATGGCGGATATTGCATCATTGTGACGATTTTATCGTCATGCAATCAAAAAAACGCATTTTTTTACTGATAAGGGCTTGCGGTTAAGCATTTTTCTCGTATAATGCGCTTCCCGTACCGATGAAGAATTTCGTTTGTACGGGTGTAAGAAAGATGCGGGAATAGCTCAGTTGGTAGAGCACAACCTTGCCAAGGTTGGGGTCGCGAGTTCGAGTCTCGTTTCCCGCTCCAAATCTTTCTTCGATAATTATCAGCACAAAACTTACCAAATGCGGGAATAGCTCAGTTGGTAGAGCACAACCT